>DATCUL010000471.1:0-19825 GCA_036567405.1 Methyloversatilis sp.
CCTGGGCCGAACTGGCGGCACGCTGACTGATCACCGCCGAGGAGTCGCGCCAGCTCGGGCGTGTCGAGCGCTTCATGCGCGACACGCGGGTGAGACTGCATCACATCGCGCGCCGGCGCGAAGACCGTCTGATCTTCGACCACCAGGAAGCGCTGGCCGCCGCCTTCGGCATGCAAGCCACGCAGACGCGACGTGCGTCCGAAGTCTTCATGCAGCGCTATTACCGCAGCGCGAAGACGATCACCCAGCTCAACACGATACTGCTGCAGAACATTTCGGCCGCGCTGTTTCCGACCGAAGACAGCGTGGTGCAGGTGATCAATGCCCGCTTCCAGAGCAGCAGGGAACTGCTGGACGTGGTGTCCGAGGACGTGTTCGAGCGCGAGCCAAGCGCCCTGCTCGAGTGCTTCACGCTGCTGCAGACGCATCGCGAGCTCAAGGGCATGACGGCGCGCACGCTGCGTGCGCTGTGGCGGGCACGACGGCTGATCGACGCCCGGTTCCGGCGCAATCCGGTCAATCGCGCGCTGTTCCTGTCGCTGTTCCAGCAGACCCGGGGACTGGTGCACGAAATCCGGCGCATGAACCAGTACGGCATCCTTGGCCGTTATCTGCCGGCTTTCGGCCGCATCGTCGGCCAGATGCAGCATGACCTGTTCCACGTGTACACCGTCGACCAGCACATCCTGCAGGTGATGCGGAATGTCCGGCGTTTCACCATGGCCGAGCACGCGCACGAATATCCGCTGCTTTCGCGTCTGATTACTGCGTTCGACCGGCGCTGGCTGCTGTATCTGTCGGCGCTGTTCCACGACATCGCGAAGGGGCGCGGCGGCGATCACTCACAACTGGGCATGCGCGACGCACGCCTGTTCTGTCGCCAGCACGGACTCGACGCCCAGGACAGCGATCTGGTGGTGTTTCTGGTGGAGCACCACCTGTCCATGTCGTCCGTGGCGCAGAAGCAGGATCTGTCCGACCCGGACGTGATCCGAGCCTTCGCTGCGCTGGCCAGGACCGAACGCCGGCTGACCGCGCTCTACATCCTGACGCACGCGGACATCCGCGGCACCAGCCCCAAGGTATGGAACGCCTGGCGCGGCAAGCTGCTTGAGGATCTGTATTTCTCGACCATGCGCGTACTGCACGGCGAGACTCCGCATGCGGCCGGCAGCCCGGACCGGCAGGAAGAGGCGCGACACCTGCTGCGCTACTTCGGTTTGCGTGAGGGCGTGGAAAGCGATTTCTGGTCGCGCCTGGATACCGTCTATTTCATGCGCCACGAGCCGGACGAGATCGCCTGGCATACGCGGATGCTGTACTTCCAGGCAGATGCGAGTGCGCCGGTGGTCAAGGCACGTCCCAATCAGGTGGGCGACGGGCTGCAGGTGATGGTCTATGCGCCGGATCAGCCAGACCTGTTCGTCCGGCTGTGCGGCTTTTTCGGCCGACTCGGCTACAGCATCGCGGACGCGAAGATCCACACCACGTCGGACGGCCACGCGCTGGACAGCTTCGTTCTGCTCGATCCGAACGGTCACCTGAATTCGCGCGACATGATCGCGCTGATCGAGACCGGCCTGGTCGAACGGCTGCAGTCCTCGGCACCTGCGGAACAGCCCGTTGCCGGCCGTCTTTCGCGCGAGGTCAGGCATTTTCCGATTACGCCGGAAATACTCATCAAGCCGGACGAACGCAAGCAGCATCACATCATGCACGTCACGGCAGCTGACCGTCCAGGCCTGCTCTACTCGGTCGCCCGTGTGCTGGCAGCCCATCGCATCAACCTGCACACGGCGAAGATCACGACGCTTGGCGACAGGGCCGAAGACGTATTCCTGATTTCGGGCGCCGAACTGGAAAAGAGCACCACGCTGATTCGGCTCGAGCAGGAACTGCTCGACGAACTTGCCATTTCGTAGCGCGCGGCCTGCCGTTTTGCGGCACGCAAAGTGCTAGCCTGCCGTCATCCAGAAACGGCGTGAATTCAGCAACGGAATCAGGCATTGAGCTTCACTACACACAGACAGCCGTCAGCGTCGATGAAGGAACGCGTCTGGCCGGCGGTCATCGGGATGCTGGCGCTGTTGCTGGGCGTCATCCTGACGGCCTATGTGGCCGGTAACGAGGCGCGGCAGATCTGCAGCCGTCAGCGCAACGATGTCGCCGCACAGGCCGGCGTGGTGCGCGCCAAGCTCGAAAGTGAAATCAACAGCGCCGCCTATCTTTCGCTGGGGCTGGTCAGCTTCATCGCGGCCAATCCCGATTTCAGTACCGAGGCCTTCGAGCGCGTTGCCGAACGCATGATGTCTTACGGGCGCCATGTCCGGAACATCGGCGTGGCACCCGACAATGTGGTGCGTTACGTGTATCCGCTTGCCGGCAACGAAAACGCGCTCGGCCTGCGCTATCTGGATCTGCCTGATCAGCGGGATGCGGTTCTGCGCATGATGGAAAGCCGTCGCTTCGTGCTGGCCGGACCGCTGCCGCTGGTGCAGGGGGGCATCGGGCTGATCAACCGCTTTCCGGTCTACCTGCCGGGTGCTGCCGGTGCACCGGAACGCTACTGGGGCCTGGCTGCGATCGTACTGCGCTTTGACACATTGCTCGAAGCGAGCGGCATGCTTGCCGGCGATGGCAGCGTGCGTTATGCGCTGCGCGGTCGCGACGGCCTGGGCGCCGCCGGTGCCTTGATCCATGGTGATGCCGCCGAATTCGACCAGGAGCCGTTGCTGTTCGACGTCCTTCTCCCCGATGATGCCCGCTGGCAGCTGGCTGCCGTGCCAACCCGGGGCTGGCTCAGCGGTTTCGACGATATTCGCGTCATCGGTATCCTGGGTGCCGGCCTGCTGGTTTCGCTGGCGATATCCGGCCTGCTCTATCTCGGACAACGACAGATCCAGCGCATCAGGGCTCGCGACGCCGAGCTTTCACTGGCGGCCAGCGTGATAGAAAGCTCCAACGAGGCCATCATGATCACCGACGCGCATGATCGCGTCGTGGCCGTCAATCCCGCCTTCCGCGCGTTGACCGGGCAGACGCCGGACAACGTGCTCGGCCGGCTTTCGTCCGAAGTGGTGTCGGGGCCGTTCGAGGCCGGCAGCCATCATCACTTTGCCCGCCAGATCGCAGTGGATGGCTACTGGAGCGGCGAACTCGAAGACCGGCGGCTCAGTGGCGAGCGCTATCCGAAGCTGCTCAGCGTCTATCCGGTGCGTGATACCCGGGGTGCGATCGCTCATTACGTGCATTCATTCAATGACATCAGTGAGCGCAAGGCGGCGGAAAGAGAGATTCACCACCTTGCGCATCACGATGCCCTGACCGGACTGCCGAACCGGCTCAGCCTGCAGGAGCGCATGGAACTCGCGATGGCCCAGGCGGGCCGGCACGGCACGCTGCTCGCGGTGATGATGATAGACATGGACAATTTCAAGGACATCAACGACACGCTCGGGCACCACGTCGGCGACGCGCTGCTGGTCGAGGTGGGTCGCCGCCTGCTCGGCTGCGTGCGCGACAGCGATGTCGTGGCGCGTCTGGGGGGTGACGAATTCGTCGTGCTTGTGACCGGACTGTCAGCCGTCCCGACCGCTGCCACTGTGGCCGACAAGATCGTTTCTTCGCTGGCGGCCGCCTATCAGGTCGGAGAGTACCGTCTGCATTCGACACCCAGCGTCGGCATCGGTGTTTTCCCGAATGACGGTGACACTGTCGACACGCTGCTGCGCAATGTCGACGCCGCGATGTACCACGCCAAGGCTTCGGGCCGCAACAATTACCAGTTCTTCAACGACACGATGGCGGCCAACGCGAGCGAGCGCATGGCGCTCCAGGGCAGCCTGCACCAGGCGATCGGCAACCGGGAATTCGTGCTGCACTACCAGCCTCAGATAGAAACAGTCAGCGGCCGGTTGACGGGTGTCGAGGTGCTGGTGCGCTGGATGCATCCGGAGCGCGGTCTGGTGTCGCCGGACAAATTCATTCCGATCGCCGAGGAAAGCGACCTGATCATCCAGCTCGGCGAATGGATATTGCAGGAGGCATGCCGCCAGCTGTCCATCTGGCGGGCCGCAGGGCTGCGCCTGCGCATGTCGGTCAACCTGTCAGCACGCCAGCTGCGTTCGAAGAACCTGCTGCCGCAGGTGGAGGACGCGTTGAAGCGCTACGCCTTCCATCCGGGCGAGCTCGAACTGGAAATCACCGAAAGCGTCGCCATGGAGAATCCGGACGCGACTGTGCGCATGCTGGGGCAACTGCGCGAACTGGGTGTCGAACTGGCGATCGACGATTTCGGCACCGGCTACTCCTCGCTGAGCCATCTGAAGCTGATGCCGCTGCAACGCCTGAAAATCGATCGATCCTTCGTCAAGGACATCGAAACCGACCCCGACGACGCGGCCATCTGTGCGGCGACGATCAACCTTGCGCACAACCTCGGTCTGAGCGTTGTCGCCGAGGGTGTCGAAACCGAGACCCAGCTCGCCTTCCTCGGCAATCTGGGCTGTGAATGCGTGCAGGGCTTCCTGTTCAGCCGGGCATTGCCTGCGCATGAATTCGAGGCATGGCACACAGGGCGGCAAGAGACCGTTCAGTCGTCGGTGGCGTCCTGACCGGGAAACAGCACGTCGGTATACCCGAAACGGCTGAAATCGCGAATGCGCATCGGATACAGCACGCCATCCAGATGATCGCATTCGTGCTGGACCACCCGGGCATGGAAGCCCTCGGCGTCGCGCTCGATCAGCTGTCCCTCGGGATCGAAGCCACTGTAGTGCAGGCGGACATGGCGTGGCACGACGCCGCGCAGGCCCGGCACCGACAGACACCCCTCCCAGCCGTCTTCCATCGCGTTGCCCAGCGGCACCAGCACCGGGTTGATCAGTACGGTGAACGGCACGACCGGTGCATCCGGATAGCGTGTCGACGGAGAGCCTCCGAATACCACGACGCGCAGATCGACGCCGATCTGCGGTGCCGCCAGTCCGGCACCGTCGGCCGCGTGCATCGTGTCGATCAGGTCATCGACCAGCGATCGCAGCTCCGGTGTTCCGAATGCGGCGATCGGTTTGGCCACGCGCAGCAGACGCGGGTCGCCCATGCGCAGGATGTCGCGTATCACGGACACTGCCCGTTCATGCAGAGCGCTTCCAGAACATGGCGCGCGCGGGTCATTGCTTCCTGCAGCATCGCTTCGATGGCTGACATGTGTATCTCATGCAGCGACTCGCCACGACCGGCCGCATGATTGGCGACCACGTTGATTGCGGCGTAAGCGAGGCCGGCCTCGCGTGCGAGCACCGCTTCCGGCATGCCGGTCATGCCGACCACGTCGGCACCGTCCCGCTCCAGGCGGTTGATTTCGGCCGCAGTTTCCAGCCGGGGACCCTGAGTCGCGGCATAGACTGCGCCATCGATCACCGGCTGGCCGGCACGCGCAGCGGCGGCAAGCAAGGCTTCGCGCAACGCCATGTCGTAGGGTTCGGTGAAATCGACATGCTTTACCTGACCGTCATGCCCATCGAAGAAGGTGGAGTGACGACCCACGGTGTAGTCGATGATCTGGTGGGGTATCACCAAAGCTCCGGGGACGAGATCCGGACGTATGCCGCCGACCGACGCGACTGATACGACACGGCTTGCACCTGCGCTTTTGAGCGCCGCTATGTTGGCGCGGTAATTGACCCGGTGCGGCGGAATGGTGTGGCCATACCCGTGTCTGGCGATGAAGACCAGATCGCGCCCCGCCAGGCACCCGAAAGTCAGCGGCCCCGACGGTTCTCCGTATGGGGTGCGTGCGACCTCGCGCCGCGTGACGTCAAGATTCGCGAGCTGGGTCAGCCCGCTGCCACCGATGATGGCCAGCATGAAAAGTCTCCGTGATCGACAGCCGACAAGTCTAGCAGGCGAAAAAAGGCCCGGTCGGAACCGGGCCTCGATGAAGGGCAAGAGCCCGGCATTCCTGCCCTATCCGCAGGCAGTAATGCCACTTGCAGTCACTTATTTCACGACCGGCAGGCTGGTATGGTTGCTGCCGAGATTCAGGCATTCGGGATGACCGAATCCACCGGCACTCTTGTCGGTCATCGGATCGATGTCGAAAACGATGTTATCGGGCCTCGCCGCGTCGCCCGATACGCCGCCCACACCGGCCAGCTGGTCGAGACCGAGTTTGGCCCGCACGCGCCAGCCGATGTTGTGATCGGCGCAGGACGTGTCTCCGCTGACACCGACGGCACCCTTGATCACCTTGCCCTTGTACAGGCCGAGGCCGCCGCCGAACACGTTCACGCCACCGATGCGGCGGCCGACCATCGGATCGTTGGCCTGGCCGTAGTGCATGGGGTTGCCGCGGTAGGCGACCTCGGTATCGACCGGGTTGCTGTGCTGCAGGCCATACAGGCTGCCACCGGGCTGGACGGCGGAATAGAGGTTGGCGGTCGACAGCGCGAGGCCGTTCAGGCTGAACGCGTTCGCCGTATTCGCCTTCTGTGCGGAAATGACGCGGCTGCCCGGCCACTGCGCGCCGCGGTCGGCGCCGGAGAAGGCGACTGCGCACACCACGCCGTCGCGATCGACAATGGTCGCCCACATCTGGAAGTCGAGGCCTTCCCCTTCGTCGGAGACAGCGGAGATCAGCGCGTTCTTCAGTTGCGCGTAGACCGATCCGTTGGCCGGATTCAGACCCAGGGCGGCAGCCGAACAGCCGCTGTTGCCAACCACTGCATCTCCGGCAAATGCTGAACCCGTGGCGAAACTCATGGCGGCTGCCGACAGCACGCCTGCAAGCTTTTTCGAAATCATCCCAAGGACTCCTCTGGTTATTGATTGATATCTCTGTATGTCGTCACCGAATCCGGGTCGGCGCTTCCGAAGGAGTGTGCTGCAACGCGCAAACCCGGAAGTTTCAACGCTTTCTTTCCGTTCCATCCGTGCCTGAACGATGCCCGGATGATCGGCCGGGCCCGGGGCTGCCGACGTTGCTTTTCGAAACACGGGTACGACAGCCCTGAACCTGACCATCTCTCGCAAGGAGTATGCCCATCACGTACGGGCGGGCGATTGACGGGGGGTGTCGATGATCCCCCGGAGCGGGTTGTAAGATATTTCGACAGGAATATAGATGCATGAACGCATCAACGCTGCGGTTCCTGCGCCACCAAAGAAATGAAAAGCGGGGTCCGTCCGCAACGCTTCGCGTGCTAAACTCGCGTGTTTATCTTTTGCGCTGCACCATTCCCATGTCCCGCTCCATACGCAATATCGCCATCATCGCGCACGTCGATCATGGCAAGACAACGCTGGTCGACCAGCTGCTGCGCCAGTCCGGCACCTTCGCCTCGCACCAGCAGGTGTCCGAGCGGGTGATGGATTCGAACGATCTCGAAAAGGAACGTGGCATCACGATCCTGTCGAAGAACTGCGCGATCGATTACGAAGGCACCCACATCAATATCGTCGACACCCCGGGCCACGCCGACTTCGGTGGTGAGGTCGAACGCGTACTGTCGATGGTCGATGGCGTGCTGCTGCTGGTCGATGCGGTCGAAGGCCCGATGCCGCAGACCCGTTTCGTGACGCGCAAGGCGCTGGCGCTGGGCCTCAAGCCCATCGTCGTGGTCAACAAGATCGACCGCCCGGGCGCGCGTCCGGACTGGGTGATCAACCACACCTTCGATCTGTTCGACAAGCTGGGCGCGACCGAAGAACAGCTCGACTTCCCGGTCGTGTTCGCCTCGGCACTGAACGGTTTTGCCATGCTGGACGCGACCAAGCCCGGCACCGACATGCGTCCGCTGTTCCAGGCCATTCTCGACAATGTGCCGCAGCCCGAAGTCGATGAAGACGGCCCGCTGCAGCTGCAGGTGTGCTCGCTCGACTACTCGACCTACATCGGCCAGCTGGGCATCGGCCGCATCACGCGCGGTCGCATCAAGCCGAATCAGGAAGTGGCCGTGTATTACGGCGAAGAACTGCGCGGCAAGGCCAAGGTCGGCCAGGTGCTGACCTTCAAGGGGCTTGAGCGCTCGCAGGCCGAATCGGCCAGCGCCGGCGACATCGTTCTGGTTTCCGGCATCGATCAGGTCAATATCGGCGTCACCATCTGCGATCCCGACTCCCCTGCCCCGCTCAAGCCGATCGCGGTAGACGAGCCGACGCTGACCATGAACTTCATGGTCAATGCGTCGCCGCTGGCAGGCCGCGAAGGCAAGTACGTGACCAGCCGCCAGATCCGCGAACGCCTGGAAAAGGAACTGCTGAAGAACGTGGCGCTGCGCGTCGAATACACCGACGACTCCGACGTGTTCCTGGTGTCGGGGCGCGGCGAACTGCACCTGACCATCCTGCTGGAAACCATGCGCCGCGAAGGTTACGAAATGGCGGTCGGACGCCCGCGTGTGGTGTTCAAGGAAATCAACGGCGTCAAGTGCGAGCCGTACGAACTGCTGACGGTCGACGTCGAGGAAACTCATCAGGGCGGCGTCATGGAGGAACTCGGCCGCCGCCGTGGCGAACTGCAGGACATGCAGCCGGACGGCAAGGGACGTGTGCGCATCGAATACCGCATTCCGGCGCGCGGCCTGATCGGCTTCCAAGGTGAATTCCTGAACCTGACGCGCGGCACCGGTCTGGCCAGCCACGTGTTCGACGACTACGGTCCGGTGGCCGGCACGATGTCGGAGCGCCGCAACGGTGTGCTGATTTCGCAGAACGATGGCGAGGCCGTGGCCTACGCGCTGTGGAATCTGCAGGACCGCGGCCGCATGTTCGTCAGCCCGGGCGATGTGCTGTATGAAGGCATGATCATCGGCATCCATTCGCGCGACAACGATCTGGTGGTCAACCCGATCAAGGGCAAGCAGCTGACCAACGTGCGCGCTTCGGGTACCGATGAAGCGGTGCGCCTGGTCCCGCCGATTGCGCTGACGCTGGAATCGGCGATCGAATTCATCGCCGACGACGAACTGGTGGAAATCACGCCGAAGAACATCCGTCTGCGCAAGCGTCACCTTAAGGAGCACGAGCGCAAACGTGCATCGCGCGAGGAAGCCTGACCGGATCCCGATCCGGGCTGACGGAACCAAAAAGAGCGCCTCTGGCGCTCTTTTTCTTTGCTGCTTCTGCCGCGCGTGGCACCGGCTGGTATTCGGAAAATTTGCATCGGGGGGACTTAATTCATAGGACCGGTGCGATCCACCTCAAGGCGCCGGCGCGTTTGTCGATTCGGGTCCGTGCAGCAACGGCGCTGCACGACACGCAGCCCGCCATGCGGATGCGGATTGCATCGACACACGACATAACAAACAGGTGGAGCAATCGGGAATGGCACTTTTCCAGAGCGTACGGAGCAAACTCACACTGCTGAACCTCATCGGCACATTCGGCATGACCATCGTGCTGGCGGTCGGTCTGGCATCGGAACACCGCAACCTGGAACAGGATCGTGAAATCAAGACCCGTCAGCTGGTCGAATCCGTACACAGCCTGATCGGTCATTACCAGGCGCTGGAAGCGCGGGGGATGCTGAGCCGCCAGGAAGCGCAGCAGAATGCGATCGCCGCTGTCCGGGCGCTGCGCTACGACGAACGCGAGTATTTCTGGATCAACGACATGACCCCGGTCATGGTGATGCATCCGCTCAAGCCGGAACTCGACGGCAAGCCGCTGGGCGATGTGAAGGATCCGGACGGCAAGCGACTGTTCGCCGAATTCGTCGATGTCGTCCGCAAGGACAAGGCCGGCTTCGTGTATTACCAGTGGCCCAAACCCGGCGCGCAGGCACCGCAGCCTAAAATGTCCTTCGTGAAGGGTTTCGAGCCGTGGGGCTGGATCGTCGGATCCGGCGTCTACATGGATGACCTGAAAAGCGAATTCATCGGTCGTGCCGAACGCCAGGGCACGCTGGTGCTGGTCATTGCGCTGCTGACCTATGGCATTTCGCACCTGATCGCCCGCCGCATCCTGTCGCCGTTGAATTCGATCGAAGCGGTCATCAGCGATGTATCTGCCAGCCGCGACCTGACACGCCGCGTCGCGCAGACCGGTGACGACGAGATTGGCCGCATGGGCCGTTCGTTCAACCGGATGATGGAGGGATTCCAGAAACTGGCGCAGGACATCGCTCGCTCGTCGCACGAGGTCGAGGCGGTGGCGCGTCAGCTGTCCGGTGCTTCATCGACGGTGGCGACGTCGTCGCACGAACAGAGCGAATCGGCGATATCGACGTCGGCGGCGGTCGAGCAGATGGGTGTCAGCATTGCCCGTGTGGCCGACCGGGCCGGTGCCACCGACCTCATCGCCGGCACGTCCGAACGTCTGGCCAGTCAGGGGGCGGAAGTCGTGTCGCGTGCCGTCGAGGAAATGCGCGGCATCGCGAGCGCGGTGCAGAATTCGGCGCAGTTCATCGAAACGCTGGGCCAGCAGTCGCAGCAGATCTCCGGCATCGTGCAGGTGATACGCGAAATTTCCGAACAGACCAATCTGCTGGCGCTCAATGCCGCGATCGAGGCTGCGCGTGCCGGCGAGCAGGGGCGGGGTTTCGCGGTCGTGGCCGACGAGGTGCGCAAGCTGGCCGAGCGCACCGGTCATTCGACGAGCGAGATTTCCGCCATGACGTCACGCATCCAGCAGGAAACCCGTCTGGCCATCGACAGCATGCAGGACGGCAGCCGGCGCGCCACCGAAGGCGTGGATACCGCACGCGCGGCACTGGATTCGATGGAAGAGATCCGCCGCGGTGCGCTGACCGTGCGCGAAGCCATCCGGGACATTTCCGGTGCTCTCCAGGAGCAGAGCAGCGCCAGTGCCCTGGTCACCGAGAACATCGGCAACATTTCGTCTACCGCAGGCCGCAACAGCGATCAGGTGACCGCCATCGCCGAGGAGGCGTACAAGCTGCAGCAACTGGCGTCCCGCCTCGAGGAGGCGTCGTCCAGCTTCAAGGTCTGATCTGTCGGTTCAGGTGCCGGCCTGTGCGCGTACGCGCGCATAGGTCAGTTGCAGCACGCGGGCGTCGTTGCTGGCGCGGTGGCGCGTGGTGTGCAGTTCATCCGCGACCGCCCGCTTGACCGCGTGCCAGCGCCCGGCTTCGTCGTCGCTGAGCAGTTCGCGCAGGCTGCGCAGGCGAAAACGCGGCACCCGCTCCGCCTCGTCATACAGTCTGGACAGCCAGGCATAGTCGTTGCCCCAGGCATCGCTGTATACATCCTGGCCGCGCAGTGCTTCGTCCAGCCACCCGACCACGTCGCTTACCGGCTGACCGCATTGCAGCAGCAGTTCGCGCGTGATGTGATGAATGGATTCGGCTTCGGTGTCCCAGTGACACCAGCACTCCGGCGGACGGACCAGACCGCACAGCGTCCGGCCATCTGACAGTGCGCACCCCACTTCGATCGGATAGCTGCCGGCACCGAATCCGGACGCTTCTATATCGAGAAAGACCGGAAGTGCCTCAGCCATCGCCCTACTCCTTCAATGCGTAGATGGCAGGCAGATTGCGCCACGCTCCGCGCACGTCCATGCCGTAACCGAATACGTACCGGTCGGGCAGTTCGAGGCCGACGAAGTCGGCCTGCACCGGCTTGGCACGACCGATCCGCTTGTCGGAAAACACCGCGGTCAGGCAGCGCTGTGCGCCGGCTTCGATGATGTGACGCCGTATTGCGGCCAGCGTGATGCCTTCGTCCAGGATGTCGTCGAGTACGAGTACCGTGCGCCCGACCACCGGGGTACGCGGCTCGCTGATCCAGCGCAGCGCGCCGCCCTGCGTATCGTCACCGTAGCGGGTGACGTGCAGATAGTCGAAATCGAGCGGAAACGCGAGCCGCGGCAGCAGGTTGCCGGTAAACACGACCGCGCCACCCATTACCGACAGCAGCAGCGGATAGCTGTCATGCAGTGCGCCGGTGATTTCGCCGGCGAGTCGGTCGACGGCCGCGTCCACCTGCTCGGCGGAGCACAGCAGTTCGGCACCGTCGAGCAGTGCCTGAGCCTCGTTCCCGCGATTCACGCCGCGTCCGCGTTGCCGGTCAGACCGTCCATCCATGCCGAAAACGCGGCACCGACTTCCGGATGCTTGCGCGCCAGTTCGACCGTGGCCTGCAGATAGCCCAGCTTGGAGCCGCAGTCGTAGCGAACGCCCTTGAACGGATAGGCCAGCACGGCCTCCTCGCCCAGCAGGGTGGCGATCGCGTCGGTCAGCTGCAGTTCTCCGCCGGCACCCGGCTTGAGCGCACGCAGGTGATGGAAGATGCGCGGCGTCAGGATGTAGCGACCGACCACCGCCAGCGTCGACGGCGCCACTTCGGGCTTCGGTTTCTCGACGATGCCGGTCACGCCGTACAGGCCACCGACATCGGCATCGGTACTGACGATGCCGTAGCTGCCGGTCTGGCTGCGCGGCACCTGCTGCACGCCGAGGATGGAGCGGCCGAAGCGGTTGAAGATGTCCGTCATCTGCCTGAGGATGGGCGGCTCGCCGTCGATCAGATCGTCGGCCAGCACCACGGCGAACGGTTCGTCATTGACCACCGGTGCCGCACACAGCACGGCATGACCCAGACCCAGCGGCTCGGACTGGCGAATGTAGATGCAGTTCACATGCTTGGGCACCGTATTGCACAGCGCCAGCAGGTCCTTCTTCTGCTTCATTTCCAGTTCGTGTTCGAGCTCGTAGGCCTTGTCGAAGTGGTCGGCGATCGAACGCTTCGTGCGGCCGGTGACGAAGATCAGGTCGGTGCATCCCGCGGCGACCGCCTCTTCGACTGCGTACTGGATCAGCGGTTTGTCCACAACGGGCAGCATTTCCTTCGGATTGGCCTTGGTGGCGGGCAGGAAACGGCTGCCCAGACCGGCGACCGGAAATACGGCTTTGCGTACTGACTTCATCTTTTCAGGACTCCCTTGGACTGAGCATGGACATCACTTGCGATTCATCCAGGATGGTAATACCGAGTTCTTGCGCTTTTGTGAGCTTGGAACCGGCATCCGTGCCGGCCACCACGAAATCGGTTTTCTTCGACACGCTGCCGGCGACTCTGGCGCCTGCCGCCTCCAGCATGTCCTTCGCTTCGTCGCGCGACAACGTGGGCAGCGTACCGGTGATGACGACCGTCTTGCCGACCAGCGGTCCGCTGGCCACACGCATTTCGCCCTCTTCCCAGACGATGCCGCAGGCACGCAGCTGCTCGACCACCTCGCGGTTGTGCGGCTGGGCGAAGAACCGGTGGATGCTTTCAGCCACGACCGGCCCGACGTCCGGAACCTGTGCCAGTTCGGCGACCGAGGCGTCCATGATGCGGTCCATGCTGCCCAGATGCCGTGCGAGATCCTTGGCGGTCGCCTCCCCGACATGACGGATGCCGAGTGCGAACAGGAAACGCCCGAGCGTTGTTTGTTTTGATTTTTCGAGCGCAGCGACCAGATTTTCGGCCGACTTGTCGGCCATGCGTTCGAGTTCGGACAGCTTCAGCACGCCCAGCCGGTAAAGGTCCGGCAGGCTGCGGATCAGCCCGCCATCAACAAGCTGTTCGACCAGCTTGTCGCCTAGGCCCTCGACATCCATCGCGCGGCGACCGGCAAAGTGCAGCAGCGCCTGCTTGCGCTGCGCCGAGCAGTAGAGCCCGCCGGTGCAGCGGTGGTCGGCCTCGCCCTCCTCGCGCACGACGTCCGAGCCACACACCGGGCAGTGTGACGGCATCGAGAATTCGCGTGCATCGGGCGGTCGACGGTCGGCCAGCACCGATACCACCTCCGGAATCACGTCGCCGGCACGGCGCACCACGACCGTGTCGCCGACATGCACATCCTTGCGCCGCACCTCGTATTCGTTGTGCAAGGTGGCATTGGTCACATTGACGCCGCCGACGAAGACCGACGCCAGCCGTGCCACCGGCGTGAGCTTGCCGGTGCGGCCGACCTGCACCTCGATGTCCTGCACCGTGGTCAGCGCCTCCTGTGCCGGGTATTTGTGCGCCACCGCCCAGCGCGGCTCGCGTGTCACGAAGCCGAGCTTCTGTTGCAGCGCAAGACTGTTGACCTTGTAGACCACGCCGTCGATGTCGAACGGCAGCGTCGGCCGGGCCTGCGCGATGCGTGCGTGAAACGCCGCCAGCGCATCGGCACCGGCACAGACGGTGCGGTGCTCGCACACCGGAAGGCCGAAGGCGGCCAGTGCGTCGAGCACGCCGGCATGGGTGGCAGGCAGTTCCCAGCCCCGTATCTCCCCCAACCCGTAGGCGAAAAAGGACAGTGGCCGCTTCGCCGCCATCGCCGGATCGAGCTGGCGGATGCTGCCGGCGGCCGCGTTGCGCGGATTCACCAGCGTCTTTTCACCGGCGGCCTCGGCACGCAGATTGAATGCTTCGAACTGGTCGCGTCGCATATAGACCTCGCCGCGCACTTCCAGCACCTCGGGCAGGTCCGACGGATCGAACAGCGAGCGCGCGGCAAGCGGTGTCAGGCACAGCGGTATGTCGCGTATCGTGCGCACGTTCTGCGTCACGTCCTCGCCGGTTTCGCCGTCGCCGCGCGTGGCGGCCTGCACCAGCACGCCGTGCTCGTAGCGCAGGTTGATCGCCAGACCGTCAAACTTCAGTTCGGCCGCGTATTCGACCGGCGGCGCCTCTTCAGCCAGAGCCAGCTCGCGCCGCACGCGCGCGTCGAAAGCCAGTGCGCCGGTGGCTTCGGTGTCGGTTTCGGTGCGGATCGACAGCATCGGCACCACGTGGCGTACCGGTGCGAAGCTGTCCAGCGGCTTGCCGCCGACCCGCTGCGTCGGCGAGTCGGGCGTGCGCAGTCCGGGGTGTTCCTGCTCCAGCGCCTGCAGTTCGCGGAACAGGCGGTCGTACTCGGCGTCGGGGACTTCCGGTGCGTCGAGTTCGTAGTACAGGCGGTCGTGACGCGCGATCTGCGTACGCAGTTCGGCCGCCCGCGCCGCGGCTGCGCCTGCATCCATCAGCTGAACAGCCGGCGTGCCGACTCGCTGCCCGGCGCGATGCCGAAGCCGTCCATCCGGCCCTGGAACTCGGCGATCTTGCCGCGAATCACCGACAGCGATGCCGCCGACAACGCATGCCGGTTGTCATCGACCACCTTCGCGCCCAGCGCCTGCGCGAACTGTTCGGCCTGCGCGACCATGCGGTCGAACTGGCGCGCGCCGTCGGCGACCGTTGGCACGTCGAGCAGCAGGGTCACGCCCTGGGTCTGCAGCGTCTTCATCGTGTCCGGCGCGAACTGCGCGGCATCCAGATTGCCCAGCGTGTACAGCGTGGCGCCGGCGTCGTCGCGCGCATGGAACAGCCCGTCGTACAGCACGAAGCCTTGTGCTTCGGCCAGGCCGCGCAGCTTGGTGCCCGAGATCGGCGTGTCGCCGGCCACCAGATTCAGACCGATCTGCACGTCGACCGATGCGGCGAAACTGTCCAGTTCGCGTGCCCGGCCAAGCAGTTCGCGCACATCCGGAAAGTGGACGACTGCCAGGAAGCGGTCGGCCAGCCCCTGCAGCGCATGCGCCAGCGCAGACAGCGCCGATTCCGACAGCGGGCCACGCCGGTCCGCCAGCTGGATCGCCAGTTCGACCCTGGACAGCATGCCGGCGGTGTCCGACGTCAGCGCCAGCCAGCGTCCGGCACGGTCGTCGCGCCCGCGCAGCCGCACGGCGACATCGACCGACTGCGTCAGCTCGTTCCAGGCACGCAGCAACTCGGTCGCCGCAACCGGCGTCTCCAGATCGATCACGACCTGCTGTTCGACCCGCTCGTCGGCCCAGTTCGCCGGCGCCTCGTCGACGGCCGGCACAACCGGGGCTTCGCGTGCCGGCTCGGCCGGTGCCGGCGGCGGAATGTCTTCCGTGCCGTCGCTCAGATCGAAGTCGAGCGTCGGTTCGACCCGTTCGGCCGGCACATAGGGCGTATCGATCAGCACGTCGTGACGCGATTCGCCCAGCGCCCGCTCGGCGGTCTGGCGATGGCGTCTTTCCTGCCACATGTTGTAGCCCACCACCGCACCGACACCCGCCACGCCGAGCGCGATCAATCCGATCTGCAGTTCAGTCAGTTGCATGAATACCTGTCCTCGTCACTGTTGTTGTCAGACGCTGAGCGCTTCGTCGCGCAGCTTCAGCGCCTGTTCCATATCGACCTCGACCACGCGCGAGCACCCGCGCTCCTGCATGGTGACGCCGACCAGCTGTTGCGCCATTTCCATCGTGATCTTGTTGTGGCTGATGAACACGAACTGCGTCGCGGCCGACATGCGCTTGACCATTTCGCAGAAGCGTTCCGTATTGGTGTCGTCGAGCGGCGCATCGACCTCATCCAGCATGCAGAACGGTGCCGGATTGAGCTGGAACAGCGCAAACACCAGCGCCGTCGCGGTCAGCGCCTTCTCGCCGCCGGACAACAGCTGGATCGATGCGTTGCGCTTGCCGGGCGGCTGTGCGAACACCTGCAGCCCGGCATCGAGGATTTCGTCGCCCGTCATCACCAGCCGCGCCTCGCCACCGCCGAACAGCTCGGGGAAGATGCGGCCGAATTCCGTATTGACGCGATCATACGTGTCCTTGAGCTGGACACGGGTTTCGCGGTCCATGCTGCGGATGGCGTCTTCCAGCGTGCCGATGGCCTCGCGCAGGTCCACCGACTGCATGTCGAGGTAGCCCTTGCGCTCTGACGCCTGGGTCAGTTCCTCGAGCGCGGCCAGATTCACTGCACCGAGCGCCGATATCTCGCGGCCGAGACGCGTGATTTCCACGTTCAGTCCGCCCTCGCGCAGCTTTTCCTGCTCGCCTTCGGCCAGCAGCGCGTCGATCCGCCCGTCCGGCAGTTCGATCTCGGCCAGCCGCTGTGCGTACTGCTCGGCATTGAGCGCCGCCGCCTGCTGCTTCAGCTTCACGTCGGCCAGTCGCTCGCGGGCCGGTGCCAGGCGCTGTTCGGCGCCGGAGCGCTGCGCTTCCAGTTCGCGCAGTTGTGCGGCCAGCACCTCCTGCACGTCGCGACAGGTCGCCAGCACCTGCTCGCGGGCACGCCGGGCATCCAGCGTCTGCTGCAGCGTCGCGTCGATCGAACGTTCGTCTATCTGCGTCTGTTCGTCGCGGCGCAAGGCCAGTTCGAGTTCGGCATTTTCCAGCTGGGTGCGCGCCACAGACAGATTGCCGGCCAGATCGGCGAGCCGGCTGGCGCATTCGCGCTGCGAGAAGCCGGCTTCCTGCAGTTCGCGTGCAGCCGCCTGCTCGGCGAAACGCGCTTCGCGCAGCGCACCGTCCGCCACTTTCTGCGCATCGACCGCCGCCTCGAGCCGCGCGCGCTGAGCTTCGATCAACTCGCGCGCCCGCTCCATCTCGGCTTCGGCGCGCTCGTGGTGGGCGCGCTCGGTCAGTTCCGCCTGTTCCAGTTCCGCCCGGTCGCGCTCCAGCGCACTGCGCTTCTCGTCGAAACGGGCCAGCGCCTGCGCCAGCTTGATGTGTTCCACCTGGGCCGCGTGGGCGGCCTGGGTCAGCGCCTGCTGTTCGCGTCGCGCCGCCGACAGCTCGTCGTTGGCGGCAGCCAGTGCAGTTTCCGTTTCGCGCAGCGTTTCGCGCGCTTCCGCCAGCGCCGCGTCCGCCATGTCGATGTCGCGGCTCAGCTGCTCGATGTCGCGTGCGCGCTCGAGTACGCCATGCGTGCGGGCGTCGGGCGCGTACAGCGTCAGCGAGGCGCCGTGTGCGAAACGACCCTGCCGGTCGATACGCGGGCCGGCACGGTCGTCGCCGACTGTCAGCATCTCGACGGCGGCGACCGGGCCGAGCCAGATATCGAGCAGCGCATCCCAGCGTGCATCGCGCGTGCGAACGCAGCGGCGCAGGCTGTCATCGGGCACCGGAATCGAGGCGTCGACGCCGGGCAAGGCCAGCGCGATGCTTTGCGGCGCTGCAGTACCCGCACACGCGGCCGACAGACGATCCAGAGAGCCGGCATCGAGTGCGCCCAGACGTTCGCGCAATACCGCCTCGACCGCCAGCTCCCAGCCGGCGTCCACCTGCAGCGACTGCCACAGCGGCCGGGCGGCTTCGAGCCCGAGTGCGGCGAGCCAGGGGGCAAGCTGACCGCTGCTCTGCGTCTTGCGCTGCAGTTCGACCAGTGCGTCGCGGCGCGCGCGGGTGTCGGTCAGTGTCCGCGTCTTGGTACGCTCGTCGTCCTGCGCGTTGCGCAGCGCTCCCTGCAGCTGAGGCACCGACATCTGTGCCGCGCTGACGCGCTGCTGGACGGCGTCCAGCGCGATCTGCAGTTCGTCCAGGCGATCCTGTGCGATGGCCAGCGCTTCGCGGTCGGGTTCGACCAGCTGCGCATGCTCCTCCATCAGGCGGGCGCGACGCGTGCCCAGCGCATCCAGCGTGCGGCTGGCGTTGGCGCGATGGGTTTCCTCGATCTTGAGCTGCTGTTCGACTGCCGCCAGTTCGCGCCGCGCAAGCGCGGCCTGCTGTTCGGCTTCGCGCCACGCCGCATCGGCGTCGGGCAGCAGCGCGGCCGTCGTCTCGTGGCGCGCCTCGGCCTGTTCGAGCCGGTGGGCCGAATGTTCGGCCAGCGTCGTCCAGCGTTCGGTGTCGGAATCGATGCCGGCGATGCGCGTGCGCCAGGTGTCGGCTTCGGTCGTCAGCTGGGCGATGCGGCCGGCCAGTTTTTGCCGGTTGTCCACTGCGCGTCGCAGTTCGTCCTCCAGCCGGCTGGCTTCCGTGTTGACTGCGTACAGCTCGGCCTGCGCTGCGTGTACCGCTTCGGAACTGGCGAAATGTTCGGTGCGCACACGCTCGAGCGCCGATTCATGGTGGCGCAGCGCGGCGATTTCGCGCTCGATGTCGGTGTCGATGCTGCCGGCTTCGAGTGCCAGCGCGGTGGCCTCGGTACTGGCCGCGCGCTGCTTCATCGCCCACAGCAGCGCCTGGCGTTCGGCCAGCCGGCGCGTCAGTTCGGTGTAACGGGCAGCGACTTCGGCCTGCTTCTGCAGCCGGTCGATGCGGCTGCCCAGTTCGCCGACGATGTCGTCCAGCCGGGTCAGGTTGTCGCGCGCGTCGTCGAGCCGCCCCTGGGTCTCGCGCCGGCGCTCGCGGTATTTGGTGATGCCGGCCGCCTCTTCGAGGAAGGCGCGCAGCTCTTCCGGACGTGCCTCGATGATGCGGGTGATCATGCCCTGTTCGATGATGGCGTAGGCGCGCGGACCCAGACCGGTACCGAGGAACACGTCGATCACGTCGCGCCGGCGGCAGCGCGTGTTGTTGATGTAGTAGTCCGACTGGCCATCGCGCTCGAGCACGCGCTTGACCGCGATTTCGGCGTACTGCGACCACTGGCCGGCGGCGCGCCCGAGGTTGTTGTCGAACACAAGCTCCACGCTGGCGCGCCCGACCGGCTTGCGCGTGCCCGAGCCGTTGAAGATGACGTCGGTCATCGCGTCGCCGCGCAGCGCCGAGGCGCGCGACTCGCCGAGCACCCAGCGCACTGCATCGATGATGTTCGACTTGCCGCAGCCGTTCGGACCCACCACGCCGACCAGCTGGCCGGGCATCAGGATGGTGGTCGGATCGACGAAGGTCTTGAACCCGGCTAGTTTTAGTTTGGACAGACGCACGGGAGGCGGTTCGAGAGGAGCGTCGGGGCAGAAAACCGGCCGAATGATAGCACCGGGCTCCGGCCGGCCTGCAGGCGCCGGCCTACGCGGGCTCTTCTTCCGGCAACGCGGCCGGCTGCTCCAGATGACCCGAAAACAGGCTGGCCGCGATGATCATTGCGCCACCTGTCCATTCCTTCAGGCCCATCACTTCGTCCGCCAGCCACCAGGACGACGCGGCGGC
>DATCUL010000472.1:0-3812 GCA_036567405.1 Methyloversatilis sp.
CCTTCGGCGGCTGGATCAGGCGCATACGTCTGGTGAAGAACGATCCGGCGGCAGCGAACTAGTGCCCGAACAGACCGGCGATCAGACTGCGGCCGGCCGGACTGGTCAGCAGCAGGAAGGCAGCGACGTTCAGCACGACGGTCGTCCAGAAGACGCGGCGGAATGACGGCTTGACCGACTTGTGGCGGAGAAACTGCTGCGCCAGCAGCGCGCCGGGCCAGCCGCCGACCAGTGCCAGCAGATGCAGCCGCGGCTCGGGTACGCGCCAGCCGTCGCGTTCGGCCAGCGTCTTGTCCAGCCGGTAAAGCCCCCAGGTGACCGCGCTGAGTACGAAATAGAGCACGAACCAGCCGGTCGGCATGCGCCAGAGCAGCGCCGCCAGCACCATCAGCAGCAGGAAGGCCGGAATGGCGAACAGCGTCGCCCCGCCCCACTGCGCCGGACGGTCAGCCGCACGTCCCGCCACGCGCCGCGTCTTCAGCGGCACACCCGCCATCGTCACCGACTGCGCGCAGGCGCGCCCGCGGCGGTCACGGCCCAGCGTGTAGGACACCCGGTCACCGGCCGTCGGCCGCCGGCCTTGCACATCCAGTTCACTGATGTGCACGAACACCTCGTCGCCGCCGGCATCCGGCACGATGAACCCGAAACCCTTGTCGTCCTTCCAGGACCTGATACGACCTTCGATGCGCATGGAAAATTGATGATTGTTAAGGCTCACGTCAGCCAGGCGCGCCACGATAGCATTGCTGCCTTGACGCGCCCGCCCGGATGCGTCCGCCGCCCTGGAGTAGACCGCAGATGAAGCTGGCTCTGATCACCGACATACACGCCAACCGCGAAGCTTTCGAGGCCTGTCTCGACGAGGCTCAGCGCCAGGGCGCCGACCGTTACGCCTTTCTCGGCGATTTCGTCGGCTATGGCGCCGACCCCGCCTGGGTGGTCGACCGCGTACGCGCGCTGGTGGCCGAGGGCGCCATTGCGGTGCGGGGTAACCACGACGAAGCCGTGGTGCGCGGCGTGCGCGAGAGCATGAACAGCGACGCGCAGCATGTCGTCGAATGGACGCGCAGCCAGCTCGACGACGGTCAGCTCGATTTCCTGTCCCGCCTGCCCTACGCGATGGAGCGTTACAACAGCCTGTTCGTGCACGCCAACGCCTACGCGCCGCAGGCCTGGGAATACGTGACCGGCCGCTCGGAAGCGGTGCACAGCCTGCATGCGACGACGGCGCCCTACACCTTCGCCGGCCATGTGCACGAACCGCAGCTGTACAACTTGTCCGGCTTGGGCAAGATCGCCGATTTCACGCCGACACCCGGCATCGCCATCCCGGTGCCGACGCACCGCCAGTGGTTCGTGCTGCCCGGTTCGGCCGGCCAGCCGCGCGACGGCAACCCGGCCGCGTGCTGGGCGCTGTTCGAGCCGGAACGCTCGCTGCTGACATTCCACCGCGTGCCGTACGACATCGACGCGGCCGCCAACAAGATATTCGCCGCCGGTCTGCCGCCACGGCTGGGCGAACGGCTCAAGGAGGGACTCTGAGGTGTCCGACAACGATCAGGCAGGCGCCGAGCCGGTGGCGCGTTACGGTCCGCTCGAAGCAGGTCAGGTGATAGACGGCTTCCGGCTGGAGGAGCACCTGCACCAGGGCGGCATGGCCAATCTGTGGCGCGTCACCCACCCGGACCACGCGCTGCCGATGATCATGAAGGTACCGCGCATCAAGGGCGGCGAAGACCCGGCCACCATCGTCGGCTTCGAAGTCGAGCAGATGATCCTGCCGATACTGCGCGGTGCGCACGTGCCACAGTTCATCGCCAAGGGCGACTTCACGGCCCGGCCCTACATCGTGATGGAACACCTGGACGGCCCGTCGCTGCGCCCGCGGCTGGACCACGCGCCACTGCCGGTCGACGAGGTGGTCAGCGTCGGCGCGCGCGTCGCCACTGCACTGCACGACCTGCACCGGCAGCATCTGGTCCATCTCGACGTCAAGCCCAGCAACATCATGTTCCGGCCGGACGGCACGGCGGTGATGGTGGATTTCGGGCTGTCACGCCACGACCACCTGCCCGACCTGCTGGACGAGGAATTCACGCTGCCGATGGGCACCGGCCCCTACATGTCGCCGGAACAGATCCAGTTCGTGCGCGACGAGCCGCGCAGCGACCTGTTCGCGCTCGGCGTCATGCTCTATTACATGCTGACCGGCAAGCGGCCGTTCGGCCAGCCGGATACCGTGCGCGGGCTGCGCGAGCGCCTGTACCGCGAACCGGTGCCGCCGCGCGCGCTGCGCCCGGACTGCCCGCCCTGGCTGCAGGAAATCATCCTGCGCTGCCTCGAGGTCGATCCCGAGAAACGCCACGACACCGCGGCGATGCTGGCGTTCGACCTGACCCATCCGGAACAGGTGGCGCTCACCGCTCGCGCCACACGCATGCAGACCAGCGGACGCATCGACACCTTCCGCCGCTGGTTTGCCGCGGTCGGCAACGAACCCAAGGAACGCGGCAACGCCTCGTCCAGCATCGCCCAGCACACCATCGTGATGGCTGCGGTCGATGTTGCCGGCGCCACACCCGGCCTGATGGAAGCGCTGCGCGAAACACTGCAGCGCTCGCTGCAGAACGAGCGTTCGGCGCGCCTTGCCTGCGTCACCGTGATGAAAACCAAGCGCATCGGGCTCGACGAACTGACCGACAAGGCGGGCGAAAGCGTACACGTGAAGCTGCTGGTGCAGCTCAAGCACTGGGCGCGGCCGCTGGTGCAGGCGCTGCAGCTGGACGATCCGGCGCGCGGCGCCGGCGTGACCTATCAGGTGCTCGAAGCGCCGGACCCGGCCAACGCCATCGTCGAATTCGCGCGGCGCAACGCGGTGGACCACATTGTCATGGGCGCGCGCAGCAGTTCGGCGATGCGCCGCTTCCTCGGCAGCGTGTCGGCGCGCGTCGTCGCCGAGTCCGATTGCAGCGTGACCGTCGTGCGCGACATGGCGGGGCGCGGCACCCAGTAACAACCGTCAGCCGCTTCACCCGGCGCCGGCCTCACTCCCGGGCTCGTGGGGCACAATACGGCCTCGTCGATGCCGGAGCCGGCATGCACCAACAGAACATTCCCCTGCTGCGCGGCAGTCTGCGCGCGCTCAAGATCATCCTGCTGACCTTCACCGGCATCGGGCGCAAGCGCATGATCCAGACCACCACCGAAGGTCTCGGGCCGCAGCACTTCCTGCTCGGCGGCCTGTTCGCCGCCATCCTGGTCAATCTCGCGCTGGGTACCCTGGTCTATTTGGCCGTGCACTGACCCGTCCGGATCAGGGCGCCCGCACGGCCAGCCGCCACAAGGTCGTCACTTCGGCGGCACGCGCCGCATGCAGCGGATCGGACGCATCGGCCGCCTTCGGGTGACGCGGCCGCGCATCGAGCCGCCCGACCACCTTCAGCCCGGCGGCTTCGATCCAGTCATTCAGGTCGTTCGGCGCACGCAGTCCGAGGTGCTCTGCGAAGTCGGACAGGATGAGCCAGCCCTCGCCGCCGGCTCCCAGATGACTCGCCAGTCCGGCGAGAAAGCCTTTGAGCATGCGGCTGTCCGGGTCGTACACCGCATGTTCCAGCGGCGAACTCGGGCGTGCCGGCAGCCAGGGCGGGTTGCACACCACGAGCGGCGCCAGCCCTTCGGGAAACAGGTCGGCCGCGACCACCTCGACCTGTGCCTGCAGCCCGAGCCGTGCGACGTTGTCGCGTGCGCAGGCCAGCGCCCGTTCATCCTGATCGGTGGCGATCACGCGCGCCACGCCGCGGCGCGCCAGC
>DATCUL010000473.1:0-2137 GCA_036567405.1 Methyloversatilis sp.
GAGGTAGCGCTCGGTCTTGCCGTGCTTGACTTTGTACAGCGGCGGTTGGGCGATGTAGATGTGGCCGCGCTCGACCAGCTCGGGCATCTGGCGATAGAAGAAGGTGAGCAGTAGGGTGCGGATGTGGGCGCCGTCCACGTCGGCATCGGTCATGATGATGATGCGGTGGTAGCGCAGCTTTTCCGGCTTGTATTCGTCCTTGCCGATGCCGGTGCCCAGGGTCTGGATCAGCGTGACGATTTCCTGGCTGGAAATGAGCTTGTCGAAGCGCGCCTTCTCGACGTTCAGGATCTTGCCCTTGAGCGGCAGGATGGCCTGGAACTTCCGGTCGCGGCCCTGCTTGGCGGAACCGCCGGCGGAGTCACCCTCGACCAGGTAGAGCTCGGCGTTGGCCGGGTCCTTCTCCTGGCAGTCGGCCAGCTTGCCGGACAGGCCGAAGGAATCGAGCACGCCCTTGCGCCGGGTCATGTCGCGCGCCTTGCGGGCGGCGTCGCGCGCTCGGGCGGCCTCGACGATCTTGCCGCAGATGGTCTTGGCATCGTTCGGGCGTTCCTGCAGGAAGTCGGTGAGCTTCTGCGCCACCACTTCCTCGACCGCCGGCCGCGCTTCCGACGACACCAGCTTCATCTTGGTCTGCGACGCGAACTTCGGGTCAGGCATCTTGACCGACAGCACGCAGGCCAGGCCCTCGCGCATGTCGTCGCCGGTGATTTCGACCTTGGCCTTCTTGGCGATCTCGTGTTCGTCGATGTACTTGTTGATGATGCGGGTCATCGCCGCGCGCAGGCCGGTCAGGTGGGTGCCACCGTCGGACTGCGGAATGTTGTTGGTGAAGCACAGCACCTGTTCGGCGTAGCTGTCGTTCCACTGCATCGCGACTTCGACGTCGATCTGCACGCCGTTGAGCACCGACACGCCGGCGCTGTAGAACACGTTCGGGTGCAGCACCGTCTTGTTGCGGTTGATGTAGTCGACGAAACCCTTCACGCCGCCGGAGAAGGCGAAATCCTCCTCCTTGCCGCTGCGCTGGTCGATCAGCTTGATCTTGACGCCGTTGTTCAGGAAGGACAGCTCGCGCAGCCGCTTGGCCAGGATGTCGTAGTGGAATTCGATGTTGCCGAAGATGGTGTCGTCGGCCAGGAAATGCACTTCGGTGCCGCGCTTTTCGGTGCTGCCGATGATTTTCAGCGGCGACACCTCGACCCCCTGCTGCTGCTCGATCTGGCGGTCCAGCGGCACGCCGCGCTCGAATTCGATGAAGTGCTTCTGGCCGTCGCGGCGCACCGTCAGGCGCAGCCACTTCGACAGCGCATTGACGCAACTGACGCCGACACCGTGCAGGCCGCCGGACACCTTGTACGAGTTCTGGTTGAACTTGCCACCGGCGTGCAGTTCGGTCAGCGCGATTTCCGCGGCCGAACGTTTCGGCTCGTGCTTGTCGTCGAACTTGATGCCGGTCGGGATGCCGCGGCCGTTGTCGGTCACCGAAATCGAGTTGTCGGTGTGGATGGTGATCACGATGTCGTCGCAGTGGCCGGCCAGCGCTTCGTCGATCGAGTTGTCGACAACCTCGAACACCAGGTGATGCAGGCCGGTACCGTCGGACGTGTCGCCGATGTACATGCCCGGACGCTTGCGCACGGCTTCCAGCCCTTCGAGGATCTGGATGCTGCCCTCGCCGTAGGCGTCGGCATTCGGGACATTCGGTGTTTGGGCGTCAGACATTTCGTATTCCGGTGCGGCGCGCGTGACGCGCGGGTCCATCAAAAAAGCAGAAAGCCCGGCACCAGGCCGGGCGGGCAACGGTGGCCGGCGCGCTTACACGCGCATCGGCATCACGACGTACTTGAAGTCATCGGTGCCCGGCAGCGTGATCAGCGCGCTGCTGTTGCCGTCGTTCAGGCGCAGGCTGAGCGTGTCGCCCGAAACGTTGTTGAGCACGTCGAGCAAATAGCTCACGTTGAAACCGATGTCGAGTGCGTCGCCGTTGTAGTCGATTTCCAGTTCTTCCTGCGCCTCTTCCTGCTCGGCGTTGCTGGATATGAGCTTGAGCGTGCCGGCCGACAGGACAACGCGCACGCCCTTGAACTTCTCGTTGGTCAGGATGGCGGAGCGCTGCAGTGCCGGCAGGAAGGTC
>DATCUL010000474.1:0-5679 GCA_036567405.1 Methyloversatilis sp.
GGTGCCGCCTGGGTCTTTACCGATTTTTTGCTGACCGACGGCTGGCCGCGCTATCTGGTGCTGGACGAGCGTCTGACCCAGCGCCAGGCGGGTCGCACGGTGCAACGCCTGCTCGAAATCGAGACCTACCGCGTAATGGCACTGCTCGCCTTTCCGGTCGCGAAGGACGTCGGCCGCCTGCTCGGCCGCGCCGAGGGCGAACTGGCCGACCTGATGGACGGCATGGGCAATGCGTCGACACCGGAGGACGAGCGCAGCGTGCTGTCCCACCTGACCCGGCTCGCGGCAGAAATCGAACGCTCGGTCGCGCGCACCACCTTCCGCTTTGGCGCGGCCCGTGCCTACTACCAGCTGGTGCACAGCCGCATCGCCGAACTGCGCGAACAGCGCATCGGCAGCTTCCCGACCATAGGCGAATTCATGGACCGCCGGCTGACGCCCGCGATCAGCACCTGCGAAGCCATCGCCCGCCGTCAGGAAGAGCTGTCCGGCCGTGTTGCCCGCAATTCGCAGCTGCTGCGCACGCGGGTCGACATCGAGCTTGAGCGTCAGAACCAGGAACTGCTGGTACAGATGAACCGGCGTGCGCGTCTGCAGCTGCGTTTGCAGGAGACGGTCGAAGGCCTGTCCATCGTCGCGATCACCTACTACGCCTCGCAACTGGTGCAATACCTCGCCAAGGGCATGAAGGACCTGCTTCCGGTCAGCCCCGAAACCATCACTGCCGTGTCCATCCCGCTGATCGCCGGCCTTGCGGCGCTCGGCCTGCGACGCATGCGGCACAAGCTGGCTGCGGAAGAAGGCACGCACTGCACATGACACCGATCCGGCTCGCACTCGAAGGCGACATTCCGCAACTGTGCGGACTGCTGGCCGAGCTGTTTGCGCAGGAAGCCGAATTCAGCCCCGACGCCGAAGTGCAGGCGTGCGGGCTGCGCACCATCATTGCCTCACCTGACACTGGCTCGATATTAGTCGCCGGAGAACCCGGGCACATCATCGGCATGGTCAGCCTGCTCTACCTGACCAGCACGGCGCTGGGCGGCCGGGTCGCGCAGCTGGAAGACATGGTGGTTGCGGCCGGCTATCGCGGAGCAGGCCTTGGCGACCGCCTGCTCGATGCGGCCATCGACCATGCGCGGGCTGCTGGTTGCCGGCGCATCACCTTGCTGACCGATGGCGGAAACGCCGACGCCCAACGCTTCTACATGCGGCACGGCTTTGTTCGATCGGGGATGCTGCCGATGCGCCTGCTGCTCGATCGAGTGGGGAGGCCTCTGACATGACCGGTCTCTGCGCGATCCGTCCGGATACGTTTTCCGAAGCGCCTCCTGTTGGCTTCACGCAGAGAATCCGCTGGGAGCCCTGTTGAGGAGCTGACAGGCATTACAGGCGCCAGCGACCACCACGCCGGGCAAGGTCGACGATGCGACATGCGTCGTTCCCGTGAGCCGGTACCGGTCATCACCCGTAGAAGTTTTCTTTTGCAGGCGGGTGTTGACCGATGCGAACGGTTTCGATTAATTTTCGGAACAAAGGGGAGTAGCTCCGAGCTGCATGTCGTCAATACGAAGCTTCGGCTTCCGGCATGCGGGCAGTGTGTGGTCCATCCATGCACCGTGAGCAAGACCTTTGCCGTACGTGGCAAGGGAGCTCCGTCTGATCGGAAAGGCCTTGTGTGCGTGCGGACACAAGGCCTTTTTTATTTGATCCGGCGGAGCGTGACGACATGGAATCGGTTGCAACAGGATGGATGTGGACCGCCTTCGCGGCGGTCGTGCTGGTGATGCTGATCATCGACCTGTATGTGGTGGGTGGCGGACGACGGCATGCGGTGAGCTTTCGCGAGGCCGCCACCTGGTCGGTAGTCTGGGTCGGTGTATCGATGTCCTTCGCGGCCGGTCTCTGGTGGGTGCTCGACGGGCAGATCGGCCGCGAACTCGCCAATCAGCGGACGCTCGAGTTCGTCACCGGCTATCTGATCGAGAAGTCGCTGGCAGTCGACAACGTGTTCGTCTGGCTGATGCTTTTCGGCTACTTTGCCATTCCGGCCGAACTGCAGAAGCGCGTGCTGATCTACGGCGTGATCGGCGCCATCGTGCTGCGCACGATCATGATCTTCGCCGGCGCCTGGCTGATCGAGCAGTTCCACTGGATGCTCTACCTGTTCGGTGCCTTCCTGCTCGTCACCGGCATCCGGATGGCCTGGTTCGCAGGACACTCGCCCGATCTGGAGAAAAACCCGGTGCTGCGCTGGATACGCTCGCATATCAAGCTCACGCCGCAGCTCGAAGGCGAGCGCTTCTTCGTGCTGCGCGACGGCGTGCGCCATGCCACCCCGCTCCTGCTCGTGCTGGTGCTGGTGGAACTGAGCGACGTCGTGTTCGCGGTGGATTCGATCCCGGCGATCTTCGCCATCACGACCGATCCGTTCATCGTGCTGACATCCAACGTGTTCGCTATCCTCGGCCTGCGCGCGATGTACTTCCTGCTGGCCGGCATGGCCGACCGCTTCCCGCTGCTGAAGTACGGCCTTGCCGCGGTACTGGTATTCATCGGCGCCAAGATGATGCTGATGGATCTGTTCAAGATACCGGTGTGGCTGTCGCTGCTGGTGGTGGCGACACTGATCGGCGGTTCGGTGTGGCTGTCGCTGCGCAGGACGGCGCGCTGAAAAGACGGCTGCGCGGGCCGGAGGTCATTCCAGCTCGCGCAGCTTCGCAAACGCCTCTTCGACGCGCTCGACCGGAATGACCGTCAGGCCGTCGATCTTCTGTTTGGGTGCGTTGGCTCTGGGGATCAATGCGTGCGTGAAGCCGAGCTTGGCGGCCTCGCGCAGCCGTTCCTGACCGCGCGGTGCCGGGCGGATCTCCCCGGCCAGACCGATTTCGCCGAAGGCGACCAGCTTCTGTGGCAGCGGCCGGTTCTTCAGCGACGACACGATGGCCAGCAGTACCGGAAGATCCCCCGCCGGTTCGCCGATCTTGACCCCACCGACCGCATTGACGAACACATCCTGATCAGCACACACCACGCCGGCATGGCGGTGCAGCACCGCCAGCAGCATGGCCAGCCGCGCGCCGTCGAGGCCGACCGTCAACCGGCGCGGATTGCCGTGCGCGCTGTCGACCAGCGCCTGTATTTCCACCAGCAGCGGCCGCGTGCCCTCCTGCGTCACCATCACGCAGGAGCCGGACACCGGCTGCGCGTGCTGCGACAGGAACATCGCCGACGGATTGGACACGCCGCGCAATCCGCGTTCGGTCATGGCGAACACGCCGAGCTCATTGACCGCGCCGTAGCGGTTCTTGAAGGCGCGGATCAGCCGGAAGCTGGAGCTGGTCTCACCTTCAAAATAGAGCACGGTATCGACGATGTGTTCGAGCACGCGCGGCCCGGCCAGCGTGCCTTCCTTGGTCACGTGACCAACCAGTATCAGGCTGTGCCCGGCCTGTTTGGCGGCACGGGTCAGCTGGGCCGCGCATTCGCGCACCTGGGCGACCGAGCCCGGCGCGGAGGTCAGCTGTTCCGAATAGACGGTCTGTATCGAATCGACCACCACCACGCGCGGCCGGGTGTCCGACAGCACCGCGCCGATCTTCTCAAGATTGATTTCCGCCAGCAGCTGCAGTCCGGACGGATCGAGCGCCAGACGCTGCGCGCGCAGCGCGACCTGCTCACCCGACTCTTCGCCGGTGATGTAGAGCGTGCTGACCCGGGATGCGAGCTGCGCCAGCGCCTGCAGCAGCAGCGTCGATTTGCCGATGCCCGGGTCGCCGCCGATAAGCACCACGCCGCCGGGTACCAGGCCACCACCCAGCACCCGGTCGAATTCGTCCAGCCCGGTCGGCAACCGTGGTTCCTCGCGCGGTCGTATGTCGGCCAGCGTCTGTACCGTGGCCGTGCCGGCGAGAGCGGCAAAGCGGTGCGCACCGCTGCCCTGCTCCGCCACGGTTTCCACCAGCGTATTCCACGCGTTGCAGCCCGGGCACTGACCGGCCCACTTCGGACTGGTCGCGCCGCATTCGTTGCAGGTGTATTGGTTTTTTGCCTTGGCCACTCGGGATCAGCCGGTCAGTGCGGACGCGTCCGCATTGCCCACTTCGACCGCCGGGACGCGCAGCGCCAGCGCGCACAGCAGCTCGTAATTGACGGTGCCGGCGGCGGTCGCGACGTCATCGAGCGAAACGTGCTCACCCCACAGTTCGACCACGCTGCCCAGACCGGCGGCCGGTATGTCGGTGAGGTCGACCGAAATCATGTCCATCGACACCCGGCCGACCAGCCGGCTGCGCACGCCATCGACCGCAACCGGCGTGCCGTTGGGTGCGTGACGCGGATAGCCGTCGGCGTAGCCGCAGGCCACAGTGCCGATGCGCATCGCGCGCTCGGCGGTGAAGATGCCGCCGTAGCCGATGCGTTCGCCCGGCTGCAGGTGCTGCACCGCGATCACCTTTGCCTCGAAACGCATGACCGGTTTCAATCCGATCTGCGCAGCACTCGCATAGGCGGTGGCAGGACTGGCACCGTACAGCAGGATGCCCGGACGCACCCAGTCGGCATGCGTCTGCGGGAAACGCAGCAGCGCAGCCGAATTGGCCATGGTCAGCGGCCCATCGAACCCTTCGGTCAGCGGCCGGAAGCGGGCAAGCTGAGCGTCGACGCCGCGCTCGCCGTCGGCATCGGCGAAATGCGTCATCAGTCCGATCACGCCTGCATGCGGCCAGGCACGCAGCCGTGCCAGTGCCGCCGTGGCCTGCGCCGGCGGAATGCCCAGCCGGTTCATGCCGCTGTTGATCTTCAGGAACAGCGGCACCCTGGTTGCTGCAGGCAGGCTGACCGACGCCAGCCAGTCGAGCTGCTCCGCGGTGTGCACGACAACGGTGAGCTGGCGCGCCGCGATCTCGGGCAGATCCCTCGGGCTGAAGAAACCCTCGAGCAGCAGAATGGGCTGCGTGATGCCTGCTTCTCGCAGGCGTACTGCGTCCTCCAGATCCAGCAGTGCGAAACCGTCGGCCAGGCCGGCCAGCCCGCGCGCGATGCGCGTGATGCCATGACCGTAGGCATTGGCCTTGATCACTGCCCACATCTTCGCGCCGCCCGCCAGCTCGCGGGTACGCAGGTAGTTGTGGCGCAGCGCGTCGAAATCGATGCGGGCGTGAATGGGACGGAACAGCGGGAAGGATTCTGTATACGGAGGGCGCGACATGAACACTGGATGGTGGAGCCTGACTTTCGACTGCGGATTGTAGAACGTGTAGCGTCCTAGCGCGGCCCGGACAGACGGGTGACTGCAAACTCGCCGAACTGCCGCGCCATGTAGGTGCGAAAGCGCTCGGACGGGAACAGCAGCGCCATGTGGCGGATCAGCCGCGGACGCAGCGGTACCGCCACCAGCAGACCGAGGCTGGTCTCGTGACGAATCGCGGCACGCGACAGGATGGAATAGGCCAGGCCGCGTTCGAGCACACCCTTGACCGACGACAGGCGGTCGAGCTCGAAGGCAAGCGGCAGCTTGGCCGGATCGACGCCGCCACGTGACAGGTAGTTGTCGAGCAAGGCGCGTACGCTGCCAGCGTCCCGTCCGGCACACGGATGGAGCAGCAGGTGCTCGGGTGTCACTTCCGGCAGCCGGGCAAGCGGAAAATCGGGCGAACACACGACCACCAGCTCGTCCTC
>DATCUL010000475.1:0-3534 GCA_036567405.1 Methyloversatilis sp.
CGTCTGGGCCGGCAGGAGCCAGGGCGACTGCAGCTACACCAACACCAGCACCACGGCGACCCAGGTCAGGGGCACCATCAGCTGCACGAAGCCGAAGGCGGCCGGCGACTTCGAGGCGCAGCTCGACGGCCCGACCCACTTTACTTCGAAGGTGAACATGAAGTCGGCAGAAGGTGCGATGAAGGTCGATACCGACGCCCGCTGGGTCGCCGCCGACTGCGGCAAGATCAGGCCGACAGCACGCTGAAACAATTTCGACGTTGCACGCTGACCAGGAATGATGGACACACAGCGCCGGGCTCCGCGCCACGAAACGGCGCCCGCGCCCGAACCACCGACCCGTCCGCCCCGCCCTGAGCAGCCGATGTACGAACACCTGAGCCGCAGACGCCGATCCGGCGGTTTCCGTCCGATCGAGATTTCGATCGAACGGAGCCCGCTGGGCGACACCAGCCTGCACTTCCATGTGCGCCCCAGCGCCGTGGTGGCGCTGCTGCTGGCCGTCCTGCTGCACGTCGTGGCGCTCTATCTGGTGACCCGGAACAAGCCGGAGCCCGAACAGCCGCTGGGCGCCAACGGACAGATCAGCGGCCGGCTGATCTCGCCCGAGGCGCCGCGTCCGCGCGCCGAGCCGAAACCGCCGCAGGCCGAACCCGCACCGACGCCGCCGAAACCGACTGTGAAGAAGCAGGACAAGGCACGCCGCAACGCGCCTCGCACCCAGGTCATCACCGCACCGCCGGTGGCGCGCGCGCCCGATCCGAAGCCGGCGCCCTACCAGAAGCCGCCGAAACCGGCCGCCGACGCGCCGGTCGACATGATGGCCTTCGTCAACGCGCAGCGTGAACGCCGACAGGCCGCCGAGGAAGCCGCCGCCCGCGAGAACGCCGAGGCGGTGGCGCGCGAACGCGGGCCATCGGCCGAACAGGTGGCCAACGCCAACATCAAGCGCAATCTGGAGACGCCGGGCACCAACGGCGTGTTCCAGATCACCCGCAAGGGCGTGCGCACGGCCGCCTTCGCCTTCCGCGGCTGGACCACCGACGCCGCCAACGCCAAGCGCGAATTCATCGAGGTCGATGCCGGCGTGAATGGCGACATCGAGCGCGCCGTGGTGCGCCGCATGATCGAGCTGATCCGCCGCTACTACAAGGGCAATTTCAACTGGGACTCGCGCCGCCTCGGCCACACGCTGGTGCTGTCGGCCGCGCCCGAAAACAACGACCAGCTCGAGGACTTCCTGATCCAGGAGTTCTTCCGCGCCGGCGCCTACTATCCGCCCTGACAACCGCGCCGCGACGCCAACCGGCGCCGGATGACCCATAATCCGGCCGGAACAGCGAGGAGGACGCCATGCAGCGCAGAGCGATGGGGCAGGATGCCGACGATGACGAGAGCACGCAGCCGGTGCCGTTCCGCGGACTGATCCGCTACGAACGGCAGCTGCCGATCCACCAGATTTCCTACTATCTGTGCGGCGACATCCAGGAGCCGCAGTACTACACCGAGCTGTTCTACACGCTGCGTACCGCCAGCGAAACCGACCTGATCTACCTGCACCTGAATTCGCCGGGCGGCGAATTCGACACCGGGCTGCAGATCATCAACAACGTGCTGGCGTCGGACGCCCACGTCGTGACCGTGCTCGAAGCGCGCGCCTATTCGATGGCGGCGCTGATCTTCCTCAGCGGCGACGAACTGGTGATCCACGACAACTGCCAGCTGATGTTCCACATCTATTCGGGCAGCTTCGCCGGCCGCGGCAACGAACAGCAGGCCGAGGTGATCGCCGTCGGCAACTGGTTCGACAAGGTGATGACGCGCATCTGCACGCCCTTCCTGTCCGAAGCCGAAGTCGGCCGCATCCTCAAGGGCAGCGACGTCTGGATGGACTCCGACGAGATTCGCCGCCGCCTGACGCGCCTGCAGCGGGCCAAACCCGCCCCGAAAAAGCGCAAGGCCGTCTCCGCCGACAAGGGCTGACCGGCGCCGCCCGGCGTCACGATTGACGAAGGCCGGCACGCCGCCGATACTCGGCAGGTCGCCGGATTTCCGTGTCATCCGGCATGCCGGCCGTGCTGCGGCACCAGGCACATTCCCCTGACACGGGATCTGCGTCCCCGACGAGCGCCGGCACAAGGTGGCGGTCGAGGAAAGACCGCCCCGGCCATCCGGGGGAACCCGAGACAACAGACAATCAGAAGTCGAACCATGACGAACACCTTGCGCAGCGCCCGCCTGCGGCCCGCCACACTGGTCGCGGCTTTCCTTGCCGTCGCCGCCACCGGCGCAGCACATGCCGGCACCGGCATCTTTCTGCAGCTGAAAGATCCCGACATCGCAGGTTCAAGCCTGCGCGACACCGGTGATTCCGTCACGAACACGCCCAGGTGGATAGACGTGAATTCCACCTCGCTCAGCATCAGCGCGGAAGTGTCCTACAGGTTGGGAGGGGGTGGCAGCCCAGCCATCGGCAAGGCGAAGCTCGACACCCTGTCATGGTCTCAATGGCTGGACGTCAGCGTTCCCAGGGTGGCTGGTCTCATCACCACGGGCAAGAGCGTGGCCACCGCGACCTTCGATTACGTCAAGAACAGTGGCGGTGCGGGCAAGCCCTCTTCGCCCTACATGACGCTGAAGATGGAAAACGCCTTCATGACGGACCTGTCGTACGGAATGTCGAGCGAGGGGATCACCGTCGATGCGTCGATGGCACCGAAAACCATCGCTCTGACCTACACGCCGACCAACCCGGATGGCAAACCGGGAACGGAAATAAAGGCCGATTGGGATATTCCGACGAGCAACGCCACGGTTCATGGCTCCCCGGCGCTGATACGGTTGAACACGCAGGGGTCGGCGGCGGCCCCTGGCCTCTACCTGCGCTTTGGCGACAGCACCGGCAAGACCATTGCCGGTGACAGCACCGTCAGCGGCTACGAGAACTGGATCAGGGTCGACGACGCGTCATGGAAAGTCAGTGCCGAAACATCGTGGATCAAAAGCAGCGGCGCGTCGATCGGCAAGCCGATACCCGACGTCTTCAGCTGGACGCAGGCGCTGGACCGCTCGTTTCCCTTTACCTTCGCGGCGATTGCCGGAGGCAAGGCGCTGCCCACGGCGACGCTCGAATATGTTGGCGACGGTGGGCTGACCCTGATGCAGACCGTGATGGAAGCCCCGCTGCTCACCAATCTGACGCTCGACAACAGCTCGGACGGCGGCAGCGTGTCCGGATCGATGGTATTCAAGTCGATCAGTCAGACCGTCTGGGGCATTGACCCGAGAACAGGTGGGCGCACCGCACCGGTTTCCTTCAACTGGGACATCGTCACCGGCAAATACACGGGCACGGCACCTGAGGCCCCGAAGGTATCCAACTTCGGCGCGGGCAACATCGCTCGCATGGTGGCAGCGGCTTCAGAGTCCGAACTGCCACCTGCTGCACCGCTGCCGATTCCCGAACCCGGCACCTGGGCCATGATGCTGGGCGGCCTGGCGGTGCTGGGCTGCGCCGCGCGCGCACGCCGGCAG
>DATCUL010000476.1:0-6961 GCA_036567405.1 Methyloversatilis sp.
AGCTGGGCGAAGGCAACGCGGTCGGCTTCCAGTGCTGCCCCTGCGGTGTGCTCTTGAAAGCTGCGCTCGCTGCTCTTCAGTACCTCGGGCACCCACAGCGCGACCCTGCACAAGTACTACGTCTATCAGAGCTTCGACGCCGGCCCGGGCGGCGACTTCCTGCTCACCTTCGACTACCAGTTGCGCAATTCCTATTCGGGCTATGTCACGAACGGCGCCCACGTGGTCATCGACAACTGGTACACCACGCCCACCTCGGGGCCCAATACCGTCTTTTCCGAGACCTACGGCCACGACTTCAGCCAGAACGGCGTGAACTACGGCCAGTGGAAGATCGGACAGTCGGTAACGCTGAACCTGAGTGCAGGCCAGCACACGCTGTATCTCGGCACACTCGGGCCATCGAGGGTCGGGGATCAGGCAGCAGTCATCTACGACAATGTTTCGCTGTCCCCGGTTGTCACCAGCGTGCCGGAGCCGGAGAGTCATGCCATGTTCCTGTCCGGCCTGGGCCTGATCGGCGTCATGGTCTGGCGTCGTGCCCGTCGCTGCTGAACATGCAATCACGGCGCGGCCGACGACACACGCCGGCTGCGGACTACCGCACCGTACCGATCCTCCCCCGACCGACGCCGGAGCCTGTCTCTGCCCGGCGCTCCTGCCCGGCCTGAAAGGACTGCTTTCACTTGCCACGCCGGAACACCCCGGAGCGCGCCTACAATCGCGAGCAGCTTGCCGTTACGACCACATTGCCCCCTGACACCCTGCGCCTGCTCGCATGAACCGCCCTCCGTCGCACGAACAACGCGAACACGATTTCACGATGCACGTGTTCTCGATCTCCGCCGGCATGGTCGGGGTATGCCTGACCGCGATCGGCATCGTGCGGCTGATCACCAGCCAGACCCGCATCGAAACGATGGGAGACGAACTTCTGGCCGCGGATGCCGTGCTGTTCGTGCTGTGCTGTTTCCTGTCGTTCTGGTCGTTCAAGACAACCGGACCGACACTGCGCCGCACCTTGCGGCTGGTCATCGACGGGCTGTTCATGCTCGCGCTGAGCATCATGGTGCTGGTATGCACGGTGATCGCCTATGCGATCGCCTGACGGCGTCCGCGCGATCGCGACGCTGGAGGCCGCCAAGGGCGCGCTGGTGCTGATCGCCGGCTGCGGCCTGCTGTCGCTGGTCCATCACGACGCGCAGCGGCTCGCGGAATCGTTGGTGGCGCACATGCACCTGAATCCGGCCAGCCGCTATCCGCAGATATTCATCTCGGCTGCCGCAAGTCTGTCCGACAGTCGCCTGAGGCTGCTCGCCGGCGGCGCGGCGCTGTACTCGCTGGTCAGATTCGTCGAGGCCTGGGGTCTGTGGCGCCGCTTGCGCTGGGCCGAATGGTTTGCCGCGGTCAGCGGCGCCATCTACCTGCCGTTCGAAGCCTACGAACTGATCGAACGCGCGAACTGGCCGAGCGCCGTGGCACTGGTCGTGAACCTGCTGGTAGTGGCACTCATGTATCACGCGCTGCGGCAATCGCAGCAGCGGGACGCGATCCGCGATCAGCCGAGCACGTAGTCCTTCATGTCGGGCGTGCGCACCGACTTGACGTATTCGCGCGTGAAGCCGGGAAACAGTGCAACGACGCGGCCGTTCTCCATGCGGTACCAGCTGCGGCACTGCGCCCACACCGAATCGCCGAGCCGCGCCTGCAGCCCGCGGTTGTGTTCGCGCAGCACCTCCGGACGCACGTCTATCCAGCGGTGACCGCCGGCGCGCACGGCCTTCATGCAGGCGATCGCGTGCTGCACTTCGGGTTCGATGTACAGCAACGTCGACGTGTGCCCGGTCGCGGTGTTCGGTCCGAGCATCAGGAACATGTTCGGGAAACCCGACACCGTGATGCCGTGATAGGCCTCGGGACCGTTTGCCCAGGCATCGCGCAGCGTGCGGCCCTGCACACCGGTGACCTGCACCGACGACAGCAGATGCACCGCATCGAAGCCGGTGGCGCAGACCAGCGTATCGATGGTCCGCTCGCGCCCGTCCGCGGTGACGATGCCATCCGCCGTGATGCGCTCGATGGCGTCGGTCACCAGCTCGACATTGGGCCGCACCAGTGCCGGGTAGTAGTCGTTGGAATAGATGATGCGTTTGCAGCCCAGCGGATAAGGCGGCTCGAGCTTGCGGCGCATCGCCTCGTCCGGGACCTGCTTCTTCAGGTGCGCGGCGGCCGTCTTGAGCATGCTGCGGCGGGCCAGCGTGCCTTCGTCGAAACCTCGCCGGCCGACTTCCAGCAACTGCATCCAGCTCTTGCGCACCATCGCCGCATACGGCGGAAAGTGCGCCAGCAGGCGGTCGAGCACGTTGTAGGGCCGGTCCAGGCGCGGCAACACCCAGTTTGCGGTGCGCTGGAACAGGTGCAAGTGCTGCGCCTGTTCGGCGACCGGCGGCACCAGCTGCGACGACGTCGAACCGGTGCCGATCACGGCCACCCGCTTGCCCGCCATGTCGTAGCCGTGATCCCAGCGCGCCGAATGCAGGCGCTTGCCCCGGAAATCGTCCAGGCCCGGTATGTCGGGCCAGCGCAGCTGGCTCAGCGGTCCGGTGCTGCAGACAAAGAAACGCGAACGCAGGCTGTCGCCACGGTCGGTCGCGAACTGCCACTCGCCGGTCGATTCGTCGAAATGCGCCTCGGTCAGGCTGGTGGCCACGCGGATGTGGCCAAGCAGATCGTGGCGCTCCGCCACCTGCTGCATGTAGGCCTGGATCTCCTGCGCCGACGCGAAACGCCGCGACCAGTCAGGATTGGGTGCGAACGAGAAGGAATACACCGGCGACGGCACGTCGACATGCGCACCCGGATAGGTGTTGTCCCACCAGGTGCCGCCGAGGCCGTCCTGCTTTTCCAGGATGACGAAATCCTCGATGCCGGCCTTCTTCAGCTGGATCGCCATACACAGCCCCGACATGCCGGCGCCGAGGATGACCACTTCGTGCTTCGACCGGGTCGGTGCCGTCGCGCTCGCCAGCGGCTTCAGGACGAAGCGTGCGATGCGCGAGATCGCCTCGTCGGCACTGCGCAGCGCACCGGCCTGCATCTGGAACACATGCCAGCGCTTTTCGGTGATTTCGCAGCGGACATCGACACCGGCCGCTTCCATGGCGTCGTGCATCTGCAGCGCCTGGCCGTACAGCAGTTCGTCGGTGCCGACCTGTATCAGCGTCGGCGGCAGGCCGCGCAGATCCGCGTTCAGCGGGGACGCCAGCGGCGTGGCGGGCGGCGTGGCGCCGAGATAGCGTGCGGCACAGGCACCGGCCCAGCCCGGGCTCAGCATCGCCTCGCCCGGCAATTCCGGTATCGGCTTGCCGTGAATCTCCAGATCGCACCAGGGCGACAGCAGCACCAGCGACGCCGGCATCGGCGCTCCCGCATCGCGCAGCGAAAGTGCCGTCGCCAGCGCAAGACCACCACCGGCCGAATCGCCGGCCACGATCACCGGTCCGTCGCCGCAGAGTGCGCGAAAGGCAGCGACGGCATCCTCGATCGCCGCCGGAAAGGGGTGTTCCGGCGCCAGGCGGTAGTCGAGCGAAAACACCGGCAGCCCGGTCGCCAGCGCGATGCGCGAGGTCAGGCCACGATGTGTGGCCGGCGAACCGAGACAGTAGGCACCGCCGTGCAGATAGAGCACGACGCCGGACTTGGCCGGCGACACATCCTTGCGGCGCAGCCACTCGCCGGGCACGCCGCCGGCTTCGCCCGGTTCGACCGATACCGTGGACGGCACGAGCGCGCCGCGAGCCAGCGTTTCCAGACGATGGCGCTGGGATTCGATCGATGCGTCGGGCGTGAATACCGGCTTGACCAGCATCTGCAGCGACCCCCGGAATATCCAGGCCATCAGCGCTTCGGCGACACCGCGCGGGGTGTAGGTGGTCAGCATGCAGGCAACTCCAGGTCAGCGAATTGATTTTCTCGGGTGGCGCATCAACCGCAACCAGTCCACCCTGCACGGTAGTCCGTGCACGCTTTTTCCTCGCACGGAAGCTGGCGCTGGTCCATCAATCGTCAATGAACTGCAGCCGCGCGAGCTTCGCGTACAGACCGTCTTTTACCAGCAATTCCGCGTGTGTGCCGGTCTCGACCGCACGCCCCTGATCGAGCACCACGATGCGATCGGCGCGCTGCACGGTTGCCAGCCGATGTGCCACCACCAGCGTGGTACGGCTGGCCATCAGCGGCGCCAGCGCCGCTTGCACCATGCGTTCGCTCTCGGCGTCCAGCGCCGATGTCGCCTCGTCCAGCAGCAGTATCGGGCGGTCGGCCAGGATGGCCCGGGCGATCGCGATGCGCTGGCGCTGGCCGCCGGACAGGCGCACGCCGCGTTCGCCCAGCGGGCTGTCGTAGCCACCGGGCAGTTCTCGGATGAAGGCATCGGCGAACGCCGCCTCGCAGGCGGCGCGCACCTCGTCGTCGGTCGCCTGCGGACGCGCGTAACGCACGTTGTCGGCCACGCTGGCCGCGAACACGACCGCTTCCTGCGGCACCAGCGCGATGCGCGCGCGCAGGTCGGCCGGATCGGCCAGCGCCAGCGGCACACCGTCGATCTCGACCCGGCCGGACTGCGGATCGTAGAAGCGCAGCAGCAGCTGGAACAGCGTGGACTTGCCGGCACCGGACGGGCCGACCAGCGCCACCGTTTCCCCGGCGCGCACCTCGAGGCTGAAGCCGTCGAGCGCCGGGCTGTCCGGGCGGCTCGGATAGCAGAAACTCACGTCGCGAAACGCGAGGTCGCCGCGTGCCGGAACGGGCAGCGCGGCCGGCACCGCAGGCGCGATGATTCCGGGCCGCGTATCGAGCAGTTCGATCAGTCGCTCGGTGGCGCCGGCGGCGCGCTGGAGCTCGCCCCACACTTCCGACAGCGCACCGACAGAACTGGCGACCATGGCCGCGTAGAACACGAAGGCCGACAGTTCGCCAGCGGTCAGCCGGCCGGCCAGCACGTCGTGTCCGCCGACCCACAGGATGACCGACACCGAACCGAACACCAGAAGGATGACCATCACGATCATAAACGCCGAGTGCCGGTAGCGACGCACGCCGGTGTCGAAGCTGCGTTCGACCAGACCGGCGAAGTGACGCCGGTCCGCGTCTTCGTGACCGCAGGCCTGCACGATGCGGATGGCGTGCACGCTCTCGTCGACATGGGTGCCGAGGTCGGCGACGCGTGCCTGCCGCTCGCGCGACAGCGCGCGCACCCGGCGGCCGAACAGCACGATGGGCGCGACCACCAGCGGCACGCCGGCCAGAACCAGCAGGGTCAAGCGGCCACTGGTCAACGCCAGCATGACCAGCCCTCCGGCCAGCAGCAAGGTGTTGCGCAGCGCGATCGACAGGGTCGAACCGACCACGTTCTCGATCTGAGCGGTGTCGTTGGTCAGGCGGGATATGACTTCTCCGGTACGCCCCGCCTCGAAGTAGGACGGCGGCAGCGACAGCAGATGGGCATAGACACGCGTACGCAGGTCGGCGGCAACGCGTTCGCCCAGCCAGGACACGTTGTAGAAACGCATCCAGGTGGCGCCTGCCAGCACCACCACCAACACCAGCGAGCCGGCCAGCGCGCGGTCCAGCCATTGCGCGTCGCCGGCGGCGAAACCCTGGTCTATCACGCTGCGCAGACCCTGGCCGAGCGCCAGCGCCGCACCCGCAGCCACCACCAGTCCGGTCGCCGCCAGCAGCAGACGGCTGCGGTGCGGCTTCACCAGTTCCAGCATCACTTGCCGCGCACGGCGCACATCACTCACGCAGATCACTCCTTGTCGGAACGAATTTGTTGTATATTCCGGCCCCTACCCAAGTGCGCGGGTGGCGAAATTGGTAGACGCGCTGTCTTGAGGGGGCAGTGCCGCAAGGCGTGAGAGTTCGAGTCTCTCTCCGCGCACCACACCTTCCGCATCTCGCGATGCATCCGTCCCGATGCCGTTCCGGCCCGGGAAGTTCCGTCGGTTCGATTCTGCAGCACACTGTGCCCGGCAACACATGCCAGGCCGCAGCCCCGGGCCGCGCGATAGGCGTAGCATGGCGCCTTTTGCACCCCTTTCCGCCGCGCATGAACGACAGTACATCCCCGCAACGCCGTCTGGCCCTGGTCATCGACGCCGACAACGCACAGCCCTCGCTGATCCAGCCGGTGCTGCTCGCAGCCGCCTCGCGCGGCCGCGTCACGGTACGCCGCATCTACGGCGACTGGACCTCGCCCAACATGACGAGCTGGAAAGCACACCTGCTCGACCATTCGATCCGGCCGATCCAGCAGTTCCGCATCGTTGGCGGCAAGAATGCCACCGACAGCGCGATGATCATCGATGCGATGGATCTGCTGCACTCCGGTCTGGTCGACGGCTTCTGCATCGTGTCCAGCGACTCCGACTTCACGTCGCTGGCGCGGCGCATCCAGGAGAGCGGGCTGTTCGTGATGGGCGTCGGCCGCCGCACGACGCCGGTCGCCTTCCAGCGCGCCTGCGAGGAGTTCGTGTTTACCGACGACATGCGCGCATCGCCCGCGCCGGCCGCCACTTCGGGCCGGACGCAGCGCAAGCAGCAGACAGCCCCGGCCACGCCGGCCCGCACCGAAACACCGCGCCGGCCGCGCCACGCACAGCCGGACGCGCAGATACTGGAACTGCTGGCACAGGGCATACGCTCCGCCACCGACGAGGACAGCGGCTGGGCCGGCATCGGCCGCGTCGGCCAGGTCGTGCGCCAGTACGAACCGGGCTTCAGCAACAAGGACTATGGCCATGCCACGCTGTCCGGACTGCTGGAAAGCCAACCGGGTCTGTTCCGGCTGCGCAAGGGTGACAACGGACAGGCGCAGGTGCAGCTGATCGAAAAGCAGGTCGAACGCGCGCCGGAGACGGCACCCGAGCCGGCCACCGACAGCGCGCCGCCGCCCAAGGCC
>DATCUL010000477.1:0-2265 GCA_036567405.1 Methyloversatilis sp.
GCGGAGGTGCTGATGCAGACCGCAAGGAAAGCAAGAAGGGTTCTGGCGCTCATCGAGTCTCTCTTCTTTTGGGTTGAAGTTATTTTGGAAAATCGCGCGAAGTTTAGCGAAGGAGTTGATGAGCGTCAAAACAACCGTATCGAAATGCTGTTCCGGTCTCAGGCGGCGGACGTATCCACGACGATCCGGCCACGCACTTTGCCGTCGATGAACCTCGGCGCGACCTTGATCACGTCGTCGAGCCGCACCATCTGCGTCATCGCATCGAGCTTGTCCAGCGGCATGTCGCGCACGATGCGTGACCACGCTTCGCGTCGCGGACCAGGTGCGACAGTCACGCTGTTGATGCCGTAAAGCGTGACGCCACGCAGGATGAACGGCGCGACGGTAGACGGGAAATCCATGCCCTGCGCCAGACCGCACGCTGCCACGGCGCCGTTTTCGCGGGTGGCTGCGCAGGCATTCGCGAGCGTGTGCGAACCGACGCTGTCGACCACACCGGCCCAGCGCTCCTTCGTCAGCGGCCGGCCCGGCGCCGACAGCGCTGCGCGGTCGATCACCGCTTCGGCGCCCAGCGCCTTCAGGTAGTCCGTTTCTTCCAGACGCCCGGTACTGGCCACGACCCGGTACCCGAGATTCGCCAGCAGCGCGACCGCGACGGAACCGACACCGCCGCTGGCACCAGTCACCAGCACTTCGCCATCGCCCGGTTCGAGTCCGTGACGCTCCAGCGCCATCAGGCACAGCATGGCAGTGAAGCCTGCCGTCCCGACCGCCATCGCGTGCTTCAAGTCCAGACCAGCCGGCAGGCCAACCAGCCAGTCACCCTTGACTGATGCACGCTGCGCCAGCCCGCCCCAGTGACTTTCACCGACGCCAAAACCGGTCAGAATGACCTCGTCGCCGGCTTTCCAGCAAGGATGGCCGCTGTGCTCGACCACACCGGAAAAATCGATGCCCGGTACCATTGGCCACTTGCGCACGATGGGGCTGCGGCCGGTGATCGCCAGCGCATCCTTGTAATTGAGGCTGGACCAGCGGACCGCGACCCGCACATCGGCGTCCGGCAACGCAGCATCCTCGACATCCGCCAGGCGTGCGACCGTGTCGCCGCCCTCGCCCTGCTCCAGCAATATCGCCTTGAACATCCTTATCCTCCTCCGGTCGTGTACGGTTACGCCCGCGAAGGATACGTCACGTCGCGGGCATCGTTGCAGTGTCGCACTGCGACCGCAACGGCCCGCCCACCGAAACAGAAGGACACGCATGCACGCCACACTGCCACTGCTCGAACGCTCGGTTTTCCCGGCTCTGCACCGGCGCCGGACCGAGGTCCTGCAGGTGAATCTGGGCTTTGTGTGCAACCAGAGCTGCCTGCACTGCCACGTCAATGCCGGGCCTGGCCGCACCGAGCAGATGAGTGCGGAAAACATCGGCCACGTGCTCGATTTCATCGGCAGCGCCGGAGTGCGCCTGCTCGATCTGACCGGTGGCGCGCCGGAACTGAACCCGCACTTCCGCACGCTGGTGGAAGAAACCCGCCGTCAGGGTGTAGCCGTGATGGACCGCTGCAATCTGACGATACTGTCGGAACCGGGGCAGGAAACGCTGGCCCGCTTCCTGGCCGATCAGACGGTGCAGATCACCGCCTCGCTGCCCTGCTACCTCGAGGACAACGTGGACCGACAGCGCGGCAGCGGCGTATTCGCGCGCAGCATCACGGCGCTGAAGCAGCTCAACGCGCTGGGCTACGGCCGGCCGGACTCCGGACTGGAACTGAATCTGGTGTTCAATCCGCAAGGGCCGTCGCTGCCGCCACCGCAGGCGCAGCTGGAAGCCGCCTACCGCGAACACCTCGGACACGAACATGGCATCGTGTTCACTCGCCTGCTGACTCTGGCGAACATGCCGATCCAGCGTTTCGGCTCAACGCTGATTTCCAGGGGTGAATTCAACGCCTACATGCAGCTGCTGCGGAACGCACATCGGGACGCCAACCTGGAACATGTCATGTGCCGCAATCTGCTCAGCGTCGACTGGGAAGGCCATGTCTATGACTGCGATTTCAACCAGATGCTGGGACTTCCGCTGCGCGTCGACGGGCGTGCGCGCACCCATCTGTCGCAGCTGTTCGGACGAAATCTGGATGGCAATCCTGTGCTGACCCTGGATCACTGCCATGGCTGCACCGCCGGTCAGGGTTCGTCCTGCAGCGGCGCACTGAACTGACCCTGCCGGCCGATGGACGCACACGCCGCAGCAGAG
>DATCUL010000478.1:0-3386 GCA_036567405.1 Methyloversatilis sp.
CGTCGAACCCTGGCCGCCGGCCAGACCGCCGATGGCCGCGCCAGCCGCCGTGCCGATGTGCGACTTGGTGCCTTCGATCTTCACTTCGCGCACGCTCTGGACCGTGCCGAAGCGTATCGACATTTCGCGTCGTGCCTGATCACGTGTGTAGGTGTCGCCCGACAGACTGGAGGCGCAACCCGCCACTACCATGCTGACCAGCAGGAGCGCGGGGATCGCGATGCGATTCATGATTTTTCTCCGGATGCTTCGTTGAACGTCCCCGGCAATGTGCGGGGCTCGCGGGGTTTTACCGTGCTGCGGCAGGTCCGTCAGCAAGGCAATGGTGAGCGTTTGTTTCCGTTCCTGGCTCGAATTCACAACGCCGGCGCAGTGCCGAATGCCGCCTGATGGCGCCGGGCGATCTCGTCGCGTGATGGCGCATGGTTCTGGCCACCGCGGCTGGCGATCTTGATCGAACCCATCACCGACGCAAGCCGTGCCGACGCGACGATGTCGGCACCGCGCGCCAGACCGTACAGCAGACCGCCGCGGTAGGCGTCGCCACAGCCGGTCGGGTCGGCCAGCGCGTCGGCCGGCACGCAGGCCACGTCGATCACTTCGCCGCCGGTGTAGATGCGCGATCCTTCCGCGCCGCGCGTCACGATCAGTGCCTCGACCCGGTCGGCAATCTGCGCTTCGGACAGACCGGTGCGTTCGCACAGCAGGCGGGCTTCATAGTCATTGACCGTGCACCAGCGCGCGAGATCCAGGAAGCGCAGCAGATCATCGCCGCCGAACATCGGCAGACCCTGGCCCGGGTCGAACACGAAGGGAATGCCGGCATCGGCGAACTGCTGTGCGTGCGTGAGCATGCCGTCGCGGCCGTCCGGCGAAACGATGCCCAGCCGCACGCCGCTGGCGTCGCTCACGCGGTTTTCGTGCGATGCATTCATCGCGCCCGGATGGAAGGCAGTGATCTGGTTGTCGTCCAGGTCGGTGGTGATGAAGGCCTGTGCGGTGAAGGCGTCGTCGATGCGGCGCACGTGGGTGTCGGCGATGCCGAGCCGCTTCAGCCGTTCCATGTAGGGGCCGGAGTCGTGACCGACCGTGGCCATGATCAGCGGGTCGCCACCCAGCAGCTTCAGGTTGTACGCAATGTTGCCGGCACAGCCGCCGAATTCGCGCCGCATGTCCGGCACCAGGAAGGACACGTTCAGGATGTGGATCTGGTCGGGCAGGATGTGCTGCTTGAAGCGATCCTGGAAGACCATGATCGTGTCGTAGGCGATGGAGCCGCAGATGAGGACGGACATGAAGGCGGGCCGGTGGCTAAAAGCGCGAGTATACGGGCTTCCGGCTTCGCTTCAGAGCGGTGTTCTCGCCTCCCTCAGCGTGCGGGCGCTGCGTATCGCGCTTCTGAGCCGGTGGCTGAAGGTATTGACCACGTGGTCCCAGTGCAGGCGTTCGGTGCTGGCGCGTGCGCCGGCCGCCATGCGGCTGAGCAAGGCGTCGTCCAGCCCGGCGTGCAGCGTCTGCGCGATGAAGCCCGCCTCGTCGCCGGGTTCGGCCAGCAGGCCGTTGCGCTCGGGTTCGACCAGATCGCTGGCTGCCGCCTGCGCATAGCTGATCACCGGCAATCCGCTCGCCAGTGCTTCGGACAGCACATTGCCCCAGGTTTCGGTCAGGCTGCCGAACAGGAACAGGTCGGCGCTGGCGTAGTGGGTCGCCAGGTCTTCGCCAGTGCGCATGCCGGCGAACAGGTGGTGCGGATAGGTGCGTGCCAGCGCTTCGCGCGACGGCCCGTCGCCGACCCACAGCATGCGCGCGTTCGGACGCCGGGCGCGCAGTGCCTCGAACGCACGCGCCACCAGATCCAGATTTTTCTCCGGCGCGAGCCGGCTCACGAAGCACACCACCAGTTCGCTCTCGCCGACGCCCCAGGCTGCGCGCAAGGCCCTGCTGCGCCTGGCTGGCGAGAACAGCCGGGTGTCGACGCCGCGCGCCACCACCTCGACGTTGCGGTAACCGCACGCGGTCAGCTGCTGCTGCAGCGCGCGTGTCGGCACATAGGTTTCCTGGCCGAGATTGTGGAAGCGCCGCAGATAGGCGGTGATCGGCCGTTTGAGCCAGCCTATGCCGTAGTGAGCGCTGTAGGCGTCGAAGTGGGTGCGGAAGTCGCTGGTCGCCGGAAGCTTCAGCTTGCGTGCCGCGGCCATGGCCGACCAGCCGAGCGGGCCCTCGGTGACCAGGTGCACGAGGTCCGGACGCTCCAGCGTCCATAGCCGCACCAGCTTCTGCTTTGCCGGCAGGCCAATGCGCAGGCTGCCATATTTCGGAATCGGCACGCCCTGCGACAGTACCTCGCGCAGCTGGCCGTCCCGGCGCGGCGTGTCGCCCGTGTGCTGGCGCGGCCGGATGAGCTGGATACGGTGGCCGCGTGCCAGCAGTCCGTCAACCATACGCTTGAGGCTCATGGCGACGCCGTTGATTTCGGGCGGCCAGGTTTCGGTCACGACCGCGATGCGCAGCGGTTCATCCGTCGCGCACAGTCGCTCCACCGTGAAATCGATGTTCGGGTTCTTGTCGGGACTGAGGTCGGCGCGAGGCATGCGGCAAGTGTTGCGGCCACTCAATGCACTGCCGTGACAGGCCGGTGACGTGGCGATGACACCTGTCGCCGGCTTCGGCAGGCGCCAGCGGATGCGGGCCGCAGGCGGATTGTCACCAATTCTTAGGCGAAACGAATTCTGTCTGTAACCAGGACTGCCTAGCCTCCGGACAATTCAACGGAGGATTCGATGAGCTCATTTCGGGAAGTGCTGCAGATACAGCGCTGGGACGATCACCGCTACTACCATCACAGCCGCATCAATCAGTCGCTGCATCTGGTCAGTGCGCTGAGCTTCCTGGCTGCCTACTTCACGCTGTTCATCGATCCGGTGATCACGGCGCTGCTGGGCTGGGGCGTGTCGATGCTGACGCGCCAGTCGGGGCACTTCTTCTTCGAGCCCAGGGGTTATGACCACGTCAACCAGGCGACGCACGCGCACAAGGAAGAGATCAAGGTCGGCTACAACCTGCGGCGCAAGGTCGTGCTGATGGTGATCTGGGCGGCGTCGCCGCTTGTGCTGCATCTCGATCCCACGATGTTCGGACTGTTCGAACCGCACACGGACGCGACTGGCTTCGTGCACAACCTGTCGCTGACTTGGATAGGCATAGGCGTCGGTGGCCTGCTGTTCCGCACGGTGCATCTGTTCTACCTGCAGGACGTGCAGACCGGACTGGTGTGGCTGACCAAGATACTGACCGACCCTTTCCACGATGTGAAGTTGTACTGGCGCGCACCGATTTACCTGCTGCGCGGCGAGCTGATCGATCCGATGCACGCGCAGCATCACGCC
>DATCUL010000479.1:0-5314 GCA_036567405.1 Methyloversatilis sp.
CGATGCCATCCTGCTGGGTGCGGTCGGCGGTCCGAAATGGGACCAGCTGCCGCGCGAGCAACGCCCGGAACGCGGTCTGCTGGGCATACGCGCCGAGCTGGGCGTGTTCGCCAACCTGCGTCCGGCCATCCTGTATCCGGAGCTGGCCAACGCCTCATCGCTGAAGCCGGAGGTGGTGTCCGGCTTGGACATCCTGATCGTGCGCGAGCTGACCGGCGACATCTACTTCGGCCAGCCGCGCGGTATCGAGGAACGCGACACGCAGTGGGGGCGCCAGCGTGTGGGCTGGAACACCATGATCTACGCTGAAGAGGAAATCCGCCGCATCGGTCGCGTCGCGTTCGAGGCTGCAGCCAAGCGCAGCGGCAAGCTTTGCTCGGTCGACAAGATGAACGTGCTCGAATGCACCCAGCTGTGGCGCGAGGTGATGATCGACCTGGCCAGGGATTATCCGGGCGTCGAACTGTCGCACATGCTGGTCGACAATGCGGCCATGCAGCTGGTCAAGGCGCCCAAGCAGTTCGACGTGATCGTCACCGGCAACATGTTCGGCGACATCCTGTCGGACGAGGCGTCCATGCTGACCGGCTCGATCGGCATGCTGCCATCGGCGTCGCTGGATGCGAACAACAAGGGTCTGTACGAGCCCAGTCACGGTTCGGCGCCGGACATCGCGGGCAAGGGCGTGGCCAATCCGCTGGCCACCATCCTGTCGGCGGCGATGATGCTGCGCTACAGCCTGGCGGACGAAGCATCGGCGGCGCGCATCGAAACTGCCGTGCGCAAGGTGTTGTCCCAGGGTTACCGCACCGGCGACATCTACGAGCCGGGCACGAAGCGGTTGGGCACGAAGGAAATGGGCGACGCGGTCATCGCGGCGCTGTAACGGTCTGGGGAATTGATGATGTTGAAGCTTGGTATGGTGGGTTGGCGCGGCATGGTGGGCTCGGTGCTCATGCAGCGCATGCGCGAGGAAAACGATTTTTCGCTGGTCGAGCCGGTGTTCTTCACCACCTCCAGCGTCGGCGGGGCCGGTCCGGATGTCGGGCAGGGCAGCGCGCCGCTGCTCGATGCGTCGGACGTGACGCAGCTGGCCAGGATGGACGTCATCATCACCTGCCAGGGGGGCGACTACACCGGCGAGGTGTTCCCAAAACTGCGTGCCGCCGGCTGGAAGGGCTACTGGATCGACGCGGCGTCCAGCCTGCGCATGAAGGACGACGCCATCATCATCCTCGATCCGGTCAATCTGGACGTGATCAAGGCTGGTCTGAGCAGCGGCGTGAAGAACTACATCGGCGGCAACTGCACGGTCAGCCTGATGCTGATGGGTGTGGGCGCGCTGTTCTCGGCCGGTCTGGTCGAGTGGATGAGCGCGATGACCTATCAGGCGGCATCCGGTGCCGGCGCGCAGAACATGCGCGAACTGCTTGCGCAGATGGGCACGCTGCACTCGGTCGCCGCCCCGATGCTCAAGGACAGTGCCTCGGCCATCCTGGATATCGATCGCGCCGTGACCGACAGCCTGCGCAGTGCCGACTACCCAAAGGCCAATTTCGGCGTGCCGCTTGCTGGTTCCCTGATCCCGTACATCGACAAGGAACTGGAAAGCGGGCAGAGCAAGGAAGAGTGGAAGGGGCAGGCCGAGACCAACAAGATCCTCGGCCGTAGCGGAGCAGATCTGACACCCATCGACGGAATCTGTGTGCGGGTTGGCGCAATGCGCTGTCATTCGCAGGCGCTTACCATCAAGCTGCGGCGCGATGTGCCGATAGACGAGATCGAAAGCATGATCCGCGAAGCGAATGCCTGGGTGAAATTCGTGCCCAACCATCGTGAGGACAGCATGCGCGACCTGACGCCGGCGGCAGTCAGCGGTTCGCTGACCATTCCGGTCGGTCGTGTGCGCAAGCTCAACATGGGGCCGGACTACCTCGGTGCATTCACCTGCGGCGACCAGTTGTTGTGGGGCGCCGCAGAACCGCTTCGCCGCATGCTGCGCATCCTGATCGAAGCCTGAGCCTTCGGCACGCCACCCGCATTTCCGGGGTGGTGTGCAGTAACAGACAGTATCGCAACGTAAAGCGACTGTTTAGCTTGCAGTGCTAAGACCATGATGTTATTTTGAGATTTGGGTTTTAGCGCGCGAGGAAAACGCGGTGCGTCATAGCGATAAAAAACATTCGATCCGCCTGCTCACTGCATTGCTGTCGGCGCTTCCGCTGACGGCAGGTGCGGCCGGCCTCGGCAAACTCACCGTCCAGTCTGCGATTGGCCAGACATTGCGTGCAGAAGTCGAGCTGTCGGCCAGTGCGGAAGAGCTGGCGTCGATGACCGCGCGGCTCGCTCCGCCGAGCGCGTTCAAGCAGGCCGGCGTTGAATTCGCATCCAGTCTGTCGGGCGTCAAGGTTCAGGTCGACAAGCGCGGATCGCGTCCGGTGCTGGTGGTGACCAGCGACCGCGTCGTCAATGAGCCCTATCTTGATGTACTGATCGAGCTGACCTGGTCGTCCGGCCGGCTCGTGCGCGAGTACACCTTCCTGCTCGATCCTGCCGACATCGCAAAACCTGCGGCGGTGGAACCGGTGGCCGTTCCCGGCGCCGACCGCAGCCGTTCGGCAGCATCGCCCGGCGCCGTAGCGCCCGCACGGGCTGCGACCGGTGATGGTTCTTCCTACGAAGTACGCCGCGGCGACACGCTGCGCCGTATCGCCACGGAGAAAATGCCGGCAGGTGTCAGTCTCGATCAGATGCTTGTCGCCCTGATGCGCGCCAATCCCGATGCCTTCGACGGCGGCAACATCAACCGCCTGCGTTCCGGCACCATTCTGAGCATTCCGGATCAGGCCGCGGCTGAAGCCGTGGCGCCGCAGGAAGCGCGCCGCATCGTGTCCGCCCAGACCAGCGACTTTGCGGCTTACCGCGGGCGGCTTGCCGGAAGTGTGGCGGAACAGGCTGCTCCTGCTGTGCGGTCCGGTCGTGCATCGGGTGGCAAGATCGAGGCTCGCGTTGAAGACAAGGCCCCGGTCGCTTCTGCTGCGTCGGATCAGGTCAGGGTGTCGAAGTCGTCAGCCGAGACTGATCGCAAGCTCAGTGCGCTGGAAGAAGAGGTGGTTGCCAAGGACCGCGCGCTGAAGGATGCCAACAGCCGTCTGGCCGAGCTCGAGCGCAATGTGCGCGAACTGCAGCGCCTGGTGGAGCTCAAGAACACGCCTATGGCGGAAGCCCAGCAGAAGGCTGCGGCGCCGGCTGCACCGGTCGAAGCGCCGGCCAAGGCTGCGCCGGCTCCCGAGCCTGTCGTGGCGACGAAGCCCGCCGACAAGCCGGTGCCGGATCTGGTCGCCGGTGCCGACAAGCCGGTGCCCGATCTGGTGGCAATGGCGGACGAAAAGCCCGCCGACAAGCCGGCCGTTGAAGCGCCCAAGGCTGAAACGCCGCCGCCGGCAGCAGCGCCGGCACCTGCTCCGGCACCCGAGCCTGAACCGGCTGCCGCGGAATCGGCTGGTCTGCTCTCTAATCCCGGCACGATCGCCGGCTTGGGCGGCATTCTGGTCCTGATACTCGGGTATCTGGGCTACCGCAAACGCAAGGCAAAGGAACCTGCGCAGGAGGCGCCGCCCTCGACCACGGCTGGCATCGAAGCTCCGCTGGTACCGGCATCCATCCTCGGCGCCACGGGTGTCGGGCAGAGTGTCGACACCAGTGCCAGTTCGATCCAGACCGACTTCAGCCAGTCGTCTCTGTCGTCCATCGATGCCGACGAAGGTGTTGATCCGGTTGCCGAAGCCGATGTTTACATGGCTTACGGACGGGATGCGCAGGCGGAGGAAATCCTGCTCGAGGCGCTCAAGACCGAACCGAGCCGCCACGCGATCCATCTGAAGCTGCTGGAAATCTACGCCCAGCGCAAGACGCTCAAGCCGTTTGAGACGCTGGCGACGGAACTGTATGCGCAGACCGGCGGCAAGGGCGCCGACTGGGAAAAGGCTGCATTGCTCGGACGCTCGATCGATCCGACGAACCCGCTGTATGGCGGCAGCAGCGAGAAGGCGGAAGCTGACCTCGACGAACAGGCTTCGATGGCTGCGACAGTCGTGGTCAGCGGCGCCGACAAGATGCGCGATACCTGGACGCTGCCGGGTGATATCGGCCAGCTGGCGTCCGGCAGCGAGCCGACCATCGCGCTCGATCTGAACTCTACCGTCACGCTCGATCCCCACGAAGCGCTGGAGCAGCAGGAAGCGGCACCCGAAGTTCCGGTGTCGGTCGCGGACGGTGGCCTGGATTTCGATCTCGACGTGCCGGCGTCAAGTTCGCAGGAGTCTGCCGTTGGTGTGGCCACGACCCTGACCAAGCCCGGTGAAGAGTCGGATGGCGACTCGTCGCTGGATTTCGACCTCGGACTTGATTTCACGTCGGAACAGGCCGACGCGCCGGATGTCGGCACTGTCGTGCTCGAGAAGAATGTTGCCGAGACTGCGGAATCTCTGGCTCACGGCGAACCGGGTTTCGACCTCGATCTGTCGCTGCCGTCGGAAGATCTGGCTGAAACCGTTATATCGCCGTCAGGTGCGGTCGTGGATCTTGAACGCACCGACGTCGGAAACCTGATCGACTTCAATTTCGACGCTGCGGATGCACCGTCGGATGCCCCGCAGGAACCCGTGATCGACCTGTCGGACATCAATCTCGATCTGGGTCCGGATACGTCGGCGCTCGAGACCGATATCGTCGGCGACATTGCCGGTGCGCTCGACGATGAACAGACCGCACCGTCGTCGGAAGTCATCGATTCGACGGTGTCGACGGTGATCAATCCGGAAGACATGCTGGCTGACGAGGAACCGCCGCAGACGCCGGCCGAAGAGGCAGAGACCAAGCTAGAACTGGCACGCGCCTATGAAGAGATGGGCGACAAGGAAGGTGCCCGCGAACTGCTGCAGGAAGTGGTGCGCGAAGGTACCGCGGAACAGCAGGCTCTGGCCAACGACATGCTGGCGCGGCTTGCCTGAGTGGTTGTCGCCGGAGCCGTTCCGGTGCGGAGCGCCGGCGGCTGACGACGAATGAAAACAGCCGGTCCCTTGGGCCGGCTGTTTTCATTCGTGGCGTGATCGGATTCATTTCACTTACAGTGACGGTCCTGCTGTTGGTGAACCGGACTGCCGTGCCGGCCGATTTCCTCGCGCCTGAACCGTATCGATGCAGATGACGACTACCGTAGAACGCGCGCCGCGCCTGCATGCTGCAACGCTTCTTGCCATCTGGTTGATGTGGCTGCTGGGCGGGCAGGGCGGGGGCACGATCGGACACGATC
>DATCUL010000480.1:0-2854 GCA_036567405.1 Methyloversatilis sp.
CGTCTGCGCAGCGTGAATCGGGTGAGCCGCTCGTTGTGCCGCAGGTTGCCGAACACTGGTTCGACGGTGGCAAAGCGCGCCGCGATCATCCGCGTGCCCTCATTCGAATTGTTGAGTTGCCTCATCCTCGCGGTGTGCGACTCGCGTCCGGCGAGCACGCCGCAGGCGTCGAACGCGAACTCATAAGCCCAAGCGAGTACGAGCGCAGCACGGCCGGATCGAAGGCGGGGCGCCGCCAGCGGCGTTGCGGAAGCGGGTTCGGAGCGCGGCATCGCAGGGCTACGAAGGGCGGGAGGTTCTTTACAGCTTCAAACAGGCGGATCGTCCAGCGCCGCCGCGTCCTTCTGTTCAAGGATGAGGCGTTCGAGCAGCGCCATGTTCCTTTTCTTGCCGTCGTCGCGCAGGGTACGGGCGGTGGCGGTGAAGTAGCGGTGGTCGCGGACGAAGGCGAGCTGGGTTTCCAGCCAGGTCAGCCAGGGAATGTCTTCGCCCAGCGCCAGACGCTCTCGCCACAGGGCTTCGCTGGTGGCCAGGAAGTCGTCCCGGCCCAGCGAATCGAGATCGGCGTCGGCGAGCAGCGCCTGTTCGTCGTTGTGCGGTGACTGCGGCAGCCGGGTGGCCATGATCATGGCCGATATGCGTTCCAGGTCGCGTGCGCTGAATCCGAATTTCGGCAGGATGTCGTCGATGACCTCGACGCCGATCTGCTCGTGTCCGATGTGGTTCCTGACGTGGCCGAGATCGTGGAAGGCGGCGGCCACCTCCAGCAGATGCAGATCCGCCGGAGGCAGTCCGTGCAGCCTGCCCAGGCGGATGGCCGCGGGCAGCACGTCGTCTTCCGTGTGCCGTGCATCGTGGTAGGAAAACACCGGCGGCAGCTCGGTACGCAGGCGCTGCAGCGCATAGGCCACAGCGCCCGCGTGGTCGGGCTTGGCGGATGGATCAGGCCGGTCGACGCTCACGCTTTTTCCCGGATGCTAGTACGCGTAGCACTTCCGGACGCCGGCGACCGTGGTGCAGACGTAGGGGTCGTTGTTCAGTTCGATATGGGTGGTGACTTCGGTGCCGACCTTGGTTGTCGCCTGCGGGCACGCGCCGGGCTGTCCGGCCGCGACGTTCGGATCGCACTCCTGCAGTTCCGATGCCGTGTTGCATACGCAGCAGGTATCGGTACCGTTGTTCAGGCCGTAGAAGGGAGTGTCCAGTTCGAAGTTGCACACCAGGGCGCGACCATTTGCCGGGCAGGTCACACCGGTCTGGTCCAGAGCGGAATTGACGTTGCACGACTTGATCGTGGTCTTCGGCGGCGGCGGCGGCGCGGAGTTGCCCAGACCGTAGCAAAGGCTCATTGCCGTGATGGTCTGCGGCTGCCCGGCCACCATCAGTGTCATGTTCGCATCCTCTGTCACCCCACCCGACGGATAGATGATGACCGCAATGCTCCGGCTCGACTTCAGGATGGCGAAGTCGATCGGTGTCGTGGAGGCGCTGAAGCTGGCCGAAGTGCCGCCCTGGATGGCATACGACGCGGATTCGCTGGTGGTGTTCGCGTCCTTCGGGCTGTCTGCACCGATCAGCAGGCCCGCCGCCTGCGGCGAGGTGGTGGCCATCTGGAGTATCACGTTGTTGGCCGCGTAGTCGGAGCACTGTTTGTTGCCTTCCGCCGGAAATATCGTCACCGAATGATCGGATGCCGATGCGATGGCGGCGTGACACAGCAGGATGGCGGTGATGCATGCGTGCCTGATCGAGTGTTTCATTTCTTCTGACCCCTCTCTGTTTTGTACTGATTGATGAAAGACAATGTCATTGCTTCTGCAACGCTCCGGGCGGGCAGCGCTCAGAAACTCACTGCAAAACGGGTCATGACAGTCCGTTCGGGAAAGTAGGGGCCGACCGATGGTTCGTCCCGGAATTCCCGGTAGCTGTCGTCCTGGTATCTGAAGCCACTGTCGAAAAGATTCTTCACGGCCAGGCTGATCACGCCGCGGCGTCCTTCCAGCCGGTAGCCGATCGACGTATCCACGACGACGAAGCGGTCGCTTCCCGACGCCTGGGTGGCGGTGGTGGAGCGATGTACCGTCTGGTCCACCCAGGACAGGCCCAGCCCGGCGAAAACGCCGGACGGATCGAAATAGTTCAGGCGCACCGGCACGCTCCAGGTCACGACCTTTTCCGGCAGGTTGTTGTCGGCGGTCGCGATGCCGTGCTCGCTCCGGTACCGGTCGTACACCAGTTCCGAGTGCAGCGCGAAACGCCGGGACAGCGTCCAGTCGGCGTACAGGCGGTGCAGCCGTTCATCCCGTGCCTCGGTGATCCATCGGGACGCCAGCGCATCGAGCAGGGGCTCGTCGAGGTCGCGGCGGGTGAATTCGATGCCGGTCTTCAGATCCGGGGTCGCCTTCCAGTCCATGCCGATGCCGTAGCGCTTCGAGCGCGTCCCGTTGATGTCGTCGAACAGCTGGTTGAAGCCGGCGATCTGGGTCGGTTCCAGCGTACGGTTGCTGACCAGCGCCGGCTTGATCACGTGGAAGCCGGCGGCGCGCAGACGCACTGCGGGGGTGATGTCCCACTGGACTCCCAGCTTCGGATTGACGCGATTCTCGCTGAATGAGTCCTGCTCGAAATGGTCGTAGCTGGCGCCCAGCGTCCACACGGCGGTGCTGCCGGACCGGATGTTCACGTAGGTGTAGGCGCGCGGATGCCGGGTCGGGAATTTCTCGCGGGTATTCACTGCCAGCAGGTTGCCGATGACCGAGTCGTCGATCGAAATGTCGACCTTGTCGGTCCGCCTCGATTTGCTCCAGGCTCCGCCCGCGACGACGCTCGCCGCCTCGGTCGCGTGCAGCAGCTG
>DATCUL010000481.1:0-2169 GCA_036567405.1 Methyloversatilis sp.
CGAGGATGGCGAGGATGTTCTTGGTGACGAAGCGCAGCGCGTTGACCGTGCCGTCCGCCGTCATCGTGAATTCGCCCTGCCAGGCGATTGCGCGTTCGACCGTGTCATCGAAGTCCAGGATGGAGTAGACCGCCGGCGCCGCCAGTTCGGTCGAACCCGCGTGCTCGGCGCCAACGCGCTGGAACTGCATGATCGGGGCGTGAAAGCCGAAGAAGTCGTAGTCCTGCTGCAGCGGCTGCACCGCCATCACTGCCGCGGTCGGCAGGAACAGCGGCAGGCGGTCACCGAAGCGTTCGCGGTAGCGCTGCTTGAACGCGTTGATCACCTCGACCTGCTTCTCGCGCAGCATGGCGACGTGGATCATTTCGCAGATGACGACGTCGACCGGTTCCGGCGGCAGGTATTCGAAGGCGTCGGCGTGCACGACCTCGACCTTGTGGCCGTTCTCGTTGAAGGCGAGCAGGCGCTGCGCCTCGTCCACCATGTCCGGATTGAATTCGACGCACCACACCTTGCTCGCCCGCTTTGCGGCGAAGCAGGACAGCACGCCAGTGCCGCCGCCCAGTTCGAGCACGCGTGCACCGTCGAACACCGCTGCATCGATCGCCGCGCGGAAGTTTTCCATGCGGTTCGCGTCCATCAGCATGTTGTGGTGGTAGTGCAGGGGGATGAACTGGCCGAGAAAATGCGGTTCGGCATCGTCCTCGCGCAGCGGAAGCGGTGTGCCGGCAAAGGCCGGGCGCTGGAATCGGACTGCGGGTTCCATCAAGGACATGTTCTACCCCTCTCGATATTCGAAGTGATCGGTCAATCGGTGCGATTTGCCGGCAACATCTGCCGTGTCGTCGCTTGCGCTGCCTGCGACTTGCCGTCTTTGCCGCTTTCCGGACGGTGCGTTGCAGTCATTGCAGCTTCCATGCCAGAGAAAGTCCGTCATCAACACAACCGCCACGCCAGCCATGACTGAAATGCAGCTGTCGCAAGGCCTGAATGCCGCCGACGTCGAGGCCAGGCGGGCGCAGGACGGCTGGAACGAACTGGCGGCCGAGCGTTCGCGCGGCGTCATCGCCACGGTGATCGAGGTGGTGCGCGAGCCGATGTTCCTGCTTCTGCTGGGTGCCGGCGCGATCTATCTGCTGACCGGCGAATTGCGCGAGGCGCTGATCCTGCTCGGCTTCGTGCTGATCATCATTGCCGTCACCGTCCTGCAGGAACGGCGCACCGAACATGCGCTGGCGGCATTGCGCGACCTGTCCAGCCCGCGTGCGCTGGTCGTGCGCGACGGTGCCGTGTGCCGCGTGGCCGGCCGCGAGGTGGTTCGCGACGACCTGCTGCTGCTGACCGAAGGCGACCGCGTGCCGGCGGATGGTTGCGTGCTGTCGGCGCACGAACTTGCGCTCGACGAATCGCTGCTGACCGGCGAATCGGAAGCGGTCGCCAAACTGCCGGATGGCAGCCGCGCGCCCTTGCCGGTGTTTGCGGGCACGCTGGTGGTACGCGGTCAGGGTACGGTGAGAGTCACGGCGACCGGCAACGCCACCGAACTGGGACGCATCGGCAAGTCACTCGGCACCATAGACAGCGGTGCCTCGCCGCTGCAGGCCGAACTGGCCGGACTGGCGCGCCGGCTGGCGGTGATCGGCGTGGCTCTGTGCGTGCTGCTGTCGCTGACCTATGTCTATCTGCGTGGTGACTGGCTGAAGGCGCTGCTGGCCGGCATCACGCTGGCGATGAGCATCCTGCCGCAGGAATTTCCGGTCATCCTGATCGTCTTTCTTGCCTTCGGTGCGCGGCGCATCGCGGCCCGTGGCGTGCTGACGCGCCGCCTGTCGGCGATCGAGACGCTGGGCCAGACCACCGTGCTGTGCGTGGACAAGACCGGCACGCTGACGCACAACCGCATGGCGGTCGCCGCGCTGGTGGTGGGTGACGAGACGCTGCGGATCGAAGGTGGCGTTCAGCTGACCGAATTGCCGGAAACCTTTCACCGCCTGCTCGAATACGCGGTGCTGGCCAGCGAGACCGATCCGCACGATCCGATGGAGCAGGCCTTCATGAGCCTGGCCGGCACCCATCTGGCGAACACCGAGCACCTGCATCCGGACTGGCAGCTGGCGCGTGAATACGAGCTGTCGCCGGATCTGCTCGCCATGTCGCACCTGTGGCAGG
>DATCUL010000482.1:0-2341 GCA_036567405.1 Methyloversatilis sp.
CTTCAGATTCTCGCCGTCGTACACCTGCATCTTCGAGTACAGGCTGGAGTTTTCCGGCTCCTTCAGCCGCGTCAGCGTCGCGAACTGCGCCATCATTTTCAGCGTGCCCGGCGCGCACACGGCATCGGCCAGCGACGAGCCGCGCAGCAGCTTCTCGTAGATCTTCACCTCCTCGGACACGCGCAGGCAGTACGGCACCTTGACGATGTAGATGCGGTCGAGGAAAGCCTCGTTGTTCTTGTTGTTGCGGAAAGCCTTCCATTCGCTCTCGTTCGAGTGCGCCAGCACCACGCCGTCGAACGGAATCGCGCCGAAACCCTCGGTGCCCTTGAAGTTGCCTTCCTGGGTCGCGGTCAGCAGCGGGTGCAGCACCTTGATCGGCGCCTTGAACATTTCGACGAATTCGAGCAGCCCCTGGTTGGCCAGGCACAGGCCGCCGGAGAAGCTGTAGGCGTCCGGATCGTCCTGCGCATAGGTCTCGAGCTTGCGGATGTCGACCTTGCCGACCAGCGATGAAATGTCCTGGTTGTTCTCGTCGCCCGGCTCGGTCTTGGCGATACCGACCTGCTTGAGTACCGACGGATAGCGCTTGACCACGCGGAAACGGCGGATGTCGCCGCCGAATTCCTCCAGCCGCTTGACCGCCCACGGCGACAGGATGCGGTTGAGGTAGCGGCGCGGAATGCCGTATTCCCTCTCGAGGATGTCGCCATCCTCGTTCGCGTCGAACAGGCCCAGCGGCGACTCGTTCACCGGCGAGCCTTTGAGGGCATAGAACGGCACCTCCTGCATCAGCGACTTGAGCCGCTCGGCGATCGAGCTCTTGCCGCCGCCGACCGGCCCCAGCAGATAGAGGATCTGCTTCTTTTCCTCCAGCCCCTGCGCAGCGTGACGGAAGTAGCTCACCACCTGCTCGATGGCGTCCTCCATGCCATAGAACTCGGCAAAGGCCGGGTAGAGCTTGATCACCTTGTTGGCGAACAGGCGCGACAGGCGGGGGTCGTTGCGGGTATCCACGGTCTGCGGCTCGCCGATCGCCTTCAACATGCGTTCGGCCGCGCTGGCATAGCTCAGCGGGTCACGCTTGCACTCCGCCAGATACTCTTCCAGCGAAAGCTCTTCCTCGCGCGTGCGATCAAAGCGTGCGGCGAAATGACTGACGATGTCCATGTTGATCTCCAAAGTCTGTTGGCCTGCAAAACCGATGCCGCGGCAGCGATGCTGCATCCCGCCGCCCTTCTGCTGCCCGGCCGCGGCAACGCGCCGTGGCCGAACCGACAATCCTCTTTCAGCTTGGTCTACGGCGACGCCAGGTGAAAGCCCGGCACGCACCGCAGACACCTTCCTGCCCGTATCGCCACCGCGTTCCTGCCAGGTCGGGGAGGCGTTCCGCGTTCGCGATCCCGCTTATTCAGTCGATGTCGCCGCCCCTTCCAAGTTCCCTCGTCGCCAGGCGATCGGGCTGTTCCGCCCGGTTCGCCCCCATGTCGGTGTACGCATGCGCCCGACCATCCGTTGACCCTGCTGAGCAAGTAGCGGTCCAGGCGTTCGCATGTCGTCCGCGAAAGCGGTGTGCTACAGACCGGGGCCCCGCCTGTCTTTTCCGCCCTCAGCGCGGCTCACAGCCCTGTTGGACGACCCGGGCAGGCATCTCCCCGTCCCGGCGGGTCCGGCCGTTGTCCGATCCGGACGGATGCTGCAATGCACCATCCGGGTGCAGATGCACAGCCGACGCGGATCCTTCAGCCCCTCCGATCGCGGGCATGACCCGATATACTGTATAAAAACACAGTCAATTGTTTTTCATCGTGTCACCGTCCTACGCCGAACTGCACTGCCTCAGCCACTTCAGCTTCCTGCGCGGCGCCTCGGCGCCAGCGGAACTGATGCAGCGCGCGGCGGAACTCGGCTACGCCGCACTGGCGATCACCGACGAGTGTTCGCTGGCCGGCGTGGTGCGCGCACATCTGGCGCTGCGCGCACTGCCCGAACCGCGACCTGCACTGATCGTCGGCAGCGAAATCCGGCTGGCGGACGGGCCGAAGCTGGTGCTGCTGGCCTGTGACCGGGAGGGCTACGGCAATCTGTCCGAACTGGTCACGCTGGGCCGTATGCGTGCCGACAAGGGCAGCTATCACCTGACGCGGTCCGATCTGGATGCCGGCCTTCCCGGCTGCCTCGCGCTGCTGGTTCCGGACCTGACGGACCCGGATGGCGACGGGGATCCGGATGAATGCGCACACTGGCTGAAGTCCCGCTTCGGAGACCGCGCCTGGCTGGCCGCCGAACTGCATCTCGGGCCGGACGACGCGGCCCGGCTGCGTGCGCTGCAGGCGATCGG
>DATCUL010000483.1:0-16921 GCA_036567405.1 Methyloversatilis sp.
ACGACGCTGCATGCACGGCACAACGCGAACAGTTCGAGCGCATGCACATGACCTTGCGCCAGAACACGGCCGCACGCGCGGCGGCTGCCATCCTGCCGCATCTGCCGAGGATCGGCGCATGATCGCCGGCGTCGACGAAGCAGGGCGGGGTCCTCTGTGCGGGCCAGTCTATGCCGCAGCGGTCATTCTCGATCCGGTACGCCCGATCGCCGGACTGGCGGATTCGAAGAAGCTGTCAGAGAAACGCCGCGAAGCGCTGGCGCCGTTGATCCGCGAGCGGGCGCTGGCCTGGGCCATCGGCATCGCCAGCGTCGAGGAGATCGACCGGCTCAACATACTGCACGCCAGCATGCTGGCGATGCGGCGCGCGGTCGAGGCACTGCCGATCGTGCCACTGGAAGCGCTGATCGACGGCAACCGGATTCCGCCCGGACTGCTCATGCCGGCGCGCGCCATCGTCGGCGGCGATGCGTCGGAAGCTGCGATTTCGGCGGCATCGATATTGGCCAAGACCGACCGCGACCACGAAATGCTGCGTCTGGCCGCGCTCTATCCGGAGTACGGCATCGAGCGCCACAAGGGTTATCCGACGCCCACCCATCTGGCCGCGCTGCGCATGCATGGTCCGTCGCCGATACACCGGCGCACCTTCGCACCGGTCGCGCAGTGCACGCTCTCGTTCTAGCGAGGATTGGCGGCCCGCGAACCGACCGCAGTCGGAGCACCGAACGGCATGACTCGATTCAGACCTCGCTGATCAGCGGCACGATGTCGGCGCAGCGCAGGCAGATGGTGATCGCGCGCCCCGGCTCCACCCGGTAGCGACGGATGGCACGCGTCGGCAGGCGCAGCTGCACAGACACGCCGGACATGCCTTCCGGCATCACCTGCACGACCGCTTCGCCGCCCAGTTCGATGACTTCCTGGACCAGCGCCGGAACCGGGTTTTCCAGATGGCTGGCCCAGGGCTTGTCGGGCCTTGCCAGCAGCACGTTCGACGGCAGCACCGCCCAGCGCAACGGACCGGGCCGCTGATCTTCCGGCAGCCCGGCAACGCGCAGCACATGAGGGCCCCAGCGCAGCAGCCAGCGCCCGTCGGCGTTGCCCTCAAGCAGCCCGGAGAACACATTCGGAATGTCGAGCAGCCGCGCCGCCTGTTCGCAGCGGGGCCGCGACAGGACCTCCGTCGTCGGACCCGACTGCAGCAGACGGCCGTGACGCACCAGGCAGAGGTGGCTGGCCAGTTGCGCCGCCTCGTCCAGATCGTGGGTGACCAGCACGATTGTGTTCTGCAATTGTTCGTGCAGACGCCGCAATTCGACGTAAAGACGTTTGCGCGTACTGCGATCCACCGCGGAAAACGGCTCGTCCAGCAGCAGCACGGCCGGCTCGCGCGCGATGGCGCGGGCGAGTGCGACGCGCTGCTTCTGTCCGCCCGACAGTTCGTGCGGCATGCGCTCCTCCAGGCCGGCGACATGCGCCAGACCGATGGCGTGCAATGCACGTGTCCGCCGCTGCGCAGCCGGCAGGTGAGTCAGAGCGGTTTCCACATTGTGCAGCGCACTCATGTGCGGAAACAGGCCATAACTCTGCGGTACGAGACCGATGGAGCGACTGCGCGTGGGCACGTGGATGCCGGCGCCATCCCAGATTGCATCATCAAGCCGGATCGACGACTGACGCACATGAAGCAGGCCCGCGATGGCGCGCAGGATGGAGGTCTTGCCGCTGCCGGACGGGCCGAGCAGGGCAGTGATGCGGCCGGCCGGCAGTTCCGCGCGGAAGTCCAGCACCGGGCCGTCATGGCGCAAGTCGAGCTTGAGGCTCATACGGCGCGACGGCGACGCATCAGACGTTCGACCAGCCCGTAACTGACGGCGATCGTGACCAGCGAGACGACGAGCAGCAGTCCCGCCATGGCACCGGCCGAGGCGTGGTCGAACGACTGCGTGCGGTCATAGATCGATATCGCGATCGTTCTGGTCTCGCCGGGAATGCTGCCACCGACCATCAGCACCACACCGAATTCGCCCAGCGTGTGCGCGAAGGTCATGACGCAGGCCGACAGGATGCCCGGCCAGGCCAGCGGCAGTTCGATGCGGTACAGGGTACGCATCAAGGTCAGACCGCAGCACTGCGCGGCTTCGCGCACTTCCGGTGTGATTGCCTCGAACGCCCGCTGCATCGGCTGCACCGCAAACGGAATGTTGAACAGGACCGAAGCGAGGACCAGCCCGCTGAAGCTGAATGTCAGCGTATGCCCGGTCAGCGACTCGAACCACTGGCCAAGCGGCGACTGCCCGCCCATGGCGATCAGCAAGTAGTAGCCGATCACTGTTGGCGGCAGCACCAGCGGCAGGGCCAGCAGCCCTTCGATCCAGGCCTTGCCGCGAAAACGGGTGACGGCCAGCCAGCGGGCCGTCACGGCGGCAAGCGGCAGCAGCACGGCCAGCGTGGCCAGCGCAAGTTCGACCGAAAGGATGATCGCCTGCCAGTCCATCGCGTGCCTACTTCGCAGCCTCATCGGGCAGCACGAAGCCGTAGCCGGCAAACAGCATGCGCACGGCAGGGGTCTGCAGATAGCGGTAGAAGGCCTGCGCAGTCTCGCCAGCCCCCTTCATCAGCACCATGCGCTGGCGCAGCGGCTCGTCGGCATGCCAGGCGGCCGGAATCGGCGCGTAGCTGCCCTGGCGTGACAACTCCGGTGAAATCGCCAGCGACAGCGGAATGATGCCGCCCTGCGTGGAACCGGAAAGCGCAAACTGCGCCGCCTGCGCGGCGTTCTCGCCAAGCACCAGGCGCGGCTCGATGGCGGGCCAGGCACCCATCCGACGCAACGCCGCACGGGCCGCCCGGCCATAAGGCGCATGCTCGGGATTCGCGATCGCAAAGTGCCGGATCCGCCCATCCGCCAGCGCTGCCGGCAGATCGGCAAGCAGCGCGTCGGCCTTCAACAGCGACGTTCTAGGTACGAAGAGCACGATGCGCCCGATCGAATACAGAACACCCCGGTCTTCGGTCAAACCCGCATCCGCGAGGCGGAACACGAAGCCCTCGTCAGCGGACAGGAACAGTTCGAACGGCGCACGCTGCGCGAGCTGGTTCGCAAAATTGCCGGACGAACCGAAAACGAGCTTGATCTGGCGGCCGCTTTCCTTCTCGAAGCGCGCGGCGATGTCGGTCAGCGCAAACTTGAGGTCGGCTGCGGCGGCCACGGCCGGCACCTCGGCAGCCAGAGTGCCATTGACGCAGCACAGATGGATGAGCAGGAGCCACATCGCGCGGAGCGAGGCCCGGACAACCCGGCGGACAAGGAGCGACGGAAAAATCATGGGGCGGAGAGTAAACCACTCCGCGCATGTGGCGCCATGGGATATCGATGGCGCTGTCGGAAGGCCGACAGGCGACACACGCACATGGCGGATCTGCACTGAACCGGCGCAATGAAGCAAAATCGAACTCAAGCGGTTCGCTTTTGCGTCAGTACCGAACCTCCAGGGAGACACGACCCGTCAGGCCAGCGACTGATGTCGCCCATGTTGCAGTCAGACCAGTTCCCGGTTCGCGCAAAGCCGGGCCGGACGCCGCCACCAGCAGCCTGACCGGCATCTCCGGTGTCGAGCCGTCTTTTAAAGGAGCCTTGCATGAAACGCTTTCACGTACATCTGCACGTCAATGACCTGGCCTCGAGCATCGCCTTTTACAACCGGCTGTTCGACACCGAGCCGGCGCGATGCGAGAGCGACTACGCGAAATGGATGCTCGACGATCCACCCCTCAACTTTGCCATCTCGACACGCGGCAGCCACGCCGGCATCGACCATTTGGGCATACAGACGGACGACCCCTCCGAACTGGCGGCGATGAAGGTACACGCCGAAGCGGCGGACCTTGCATTGGTCGATGACGGCGAAACGACCTGCTGCTATGCACGGAGCACGAAACACTGGATCACCGACCCACAGGGCATCGCCTGGGAGCACTTTCATACGCTGGAGGACATTCCCCTGTTCAACGAGGCTCCGGACGCCGCTGCGACGGCAGCCTGTTGCGCCCCCAGGTCGGCAGTCCCCCGAGGCAAACCGCTGAAGATCGGTGTCAAGACTGGCGATTCCGGTTGTTGCTGAGTGAGGCGGAGGGCTGCCTGGGACTGGCTGTGTGTCATTGAAGGTGAGTCGAAACGTGCTCTCGCAGCTTCGGGATGTTCGCCACATCGACGTCGGGGCGTGCCAGCTCGTCTCGGAGAGCGCCGATGCGCCTCCTTGCGACCTGTCTTCATCCGTCACTTGAAATGACGCATTCCGACCCAAGCTTTTGGCAGGTGCATTGCCACGGAATTGCAGGCAGAAATAAGTAGAGCACTATAAATTCGTGCTATATTTAAATCGGTTCGTTGGCTTTCTGACCGACGAAGAGCAGCCACGGACAGCCGCCTCGGCGTAAGCTGAAAAAACACGAACCAAACGATGTAGCCCCCGAAGCCGGGAAATATCTTAGAATGAGTCTAAGATTTGACGTTGCAGGTAATAATATTCTGCGTTTTCCACCCACCCGAAACGAAAGGAAATACTGATGTCGTCGCTCATCGGAACCACCGTCAAACCGTTCAAGGCAACCACCTACCACAACGGCAAGTTCGTTGACATCACCGAAGCTGACCTCAAGGGCAAGTGGTCGGCATTCGTGTTCTATCCGGCTGACTTCACCTTCGTTTGCCCGACCGAACTCGGCGATCTGGCAGACACCTATGCGGAATTCCAGAAGATCGGCTGCGAAATCTATGCGATTTCGACCGACACGCACTTCGTGCACAAGGGTTGGGCGGACGCCTCCGAAACCATCCGCAAGATCAAGTACCCGATGATCGGTGACCCGACCGGCACGATCACCCGCAACTTCGACGTGATGATCGAAGAAGCCGGTCTGGCACTGCGCGGCACGTTCGTGATCGATCCGGAAGGCAAGATCCGCATGGCGGAAATCGTCGAACTCGGCATCGGCCGTGACGCCAGGGAACTTCTGCGCAAGGTTCAGGCTGCCCAGTACGTGACCTCGCATCCGGGCGAAGTCTGTCCCGCCAAGTGGACGCCGGGCGCGCAGTCGATGACGCCGTCGCTGGATCTGGTCGGCAAGATCTGACCTGTCCGCTCAGGCAGCGCCCGGGTTCAGGTCGTCTCACGCCTGACCCGGGCGTTTTTATTTGTCCGTCAATCCGTGGAAAGCCGACCGACCATGCTTGATGCCACCCTGAAGGGCCAGTTGCAGGCCTACCTCACGAAGCTTGTACATCCGATCGAACTGGTAGCGTCGCTCGACGACAGCGACGCCTCGCGCGAACTTCACTCGCTGCTGACCGAGATCGCGGAGCTGTCGAATCTGATCACGGTCGTCGAACGTCGGGACGACGCCGAGCGCAAGCCTTCGTTCACGATCAACCGCAAGGGCGGCGACATGAGCCTGCGCTTTGCGGCGATCCCGCTCGGCCACGAATTCACCTCGCTGGTGCTGGCGCTGCTGCAGGCCGGTGGCCATCCGCCCAAGGTTTCGCCGGAAGTGATCGAGCAGATCAGGGCGCTCGACGGCGACTTCCACTTCGAAGTGTTCATGTCCCTGTCCTGTCACAACTGTCCGGACGTGGTCCAGGCACTGAACCTTATGGCAGTGCTCAATCCGCGTGTGCACGTGGTGACGATAGACGGCGCTCTTTTCCAGAAGGAAGTCGAGGAACGCCAAATCATGGCGGTGCCGATGATCTTCCTGAACGGCCAGCATTTCGGTCAGGGCCGGATGGACATCGACGAAATCCTGCCCAAGCTCGACCAGAACGTCGCCGCCCGCGAGGCAGAGAGGATCAGTGCCCGCGCGCCCTTCGATGTACTGGTGGTCGGCGGCGGACCGGCCGGCGCCTCGGCGGCGATCTACGCCGCACGCAAGGGGATACGTACCGGCGTCGTTGCCGAGCGTTTCGGCGGACAGGTGATGGACACCCTGGGCATCGAGAACTTCATTTCGGTCAAGGAGACCGAAGGCCCGAAGCTTGTGGCCGCGCTGGAAGAGCATGTACGTGCCTACGACATCGACGTGATGAACCTGCAGCGCGTCGAGAAACTGGTGCCGGCGGCGGAATCGGCCGACGGTCTGATCACGCTCTCGCTGGCCAGCGGCGCCACACTGAAGAGCCGCGCCGTCATCCTGTCGACCGGCGCACGCTGGCGCGAAATCAACGTACCGGGCGAACGCGATTACCGCAATCATGGTGTGGCCTACTGCCCGCACTGTGACGGACCGCTGTTCAAGGGCAAGAGGGTGGCGGTCATCGGTGGCGGCAACTCGGGCGTCGAAGCGGCCATCGATCTGGCCGGCGTCGTCGGTCACGTGACGCTGATCGAGTTCGACAAGCAGTTGCGGGCGGACGCGGTGCTGCAGCGCAAGCTCCTGAGCCTGCCCAATGTAAACGTCATCACGCATGCGCAGACCAGCGACATCGTCGGCGACGGCAGGAAGGTGAACGGGCTGAACTATGTGGACCGCGCCACGGGCGAATCGCATCACGTCGAACTGGAGGGGGTGTTCATCCAGATCGGCCTGGTTCCGAACACCGACTGGCTGAAGGGCACCGTCGAGCTGACTCGTTACGGCGAAATCCAGATAGACCCGCGCTGCGAAACCTCGGTGCCTGGCGTATTCGCTGCAGGTGATGTGACGACGGTTCCATACAAGCAGATCATCATCGCCATGGGTGAGGGCGCGAAGGCCGCCATCAGCGCGTTCGACCACCTGATTCGCCATTCGGCGCCAAGCTGAACGTCAGGACGCGTTAACATCGGGGCCCGCGCGTCGCAGGATGCGCGGGCCCGTTCATTTCAAGCCGTCGCAAGCGTCACGGGGACTTCACGCCATGAGCCACTCGCCCTTCCTTCTTTTCCTGCAGGTCGCCGCCGTCACGATCTGGGTGGGCGGCATGTTTTTCGCGTATGTCTGTCTGCGCCCGGTGGCGGCGGTTCAGCTCGAACCACCGGCGCGCCTGCGTCTGTGGCGCGCGGTGTTCGGCCGCTTCTTCCCGCTGGTATGGGGCGCCATCGCGCTCATTCTCGGCACCGGTCTGGGCATGATGCTGGCCGTCGGCATGAAGGCGACACCGGTACACTGGCATCTGATGTTCGGCATCGGGCTGATCATGATGCTGGTTTTCATGCACGTGTTCTTTGCCCCCTACAGGCGCCTGCTGCGTGCGGTCGACGCGTCGGACTGGCCTGCAGGTGGCGCCGCGCTGGCGCAGATCCGCAAACTGGTCGGGCTGAATACCGTGCTCGGTTTCGTCACCATCGCGCTGGCCACGCTCGGTCGCCTGCTGGCAGCCTGATGAAGCTGATCCAGTCCCGCGACAATGCGCAGTTCAAGCATCTGCGCAAGCTTGCAACATCATCGCGCGCCCGACGGGAAGCATCGGCGACGCTGATCGACGGCATGCACCTGTTCCACAGCGCGGTCGACGCTCGCGCCCGCCCGCGACTGGCCATCGTCGCGCAACGCGCGCTGCACCACCCGGAAGTTTCGGCGCTGCTGGCCGGGCAGGGTGATGCCGTGCTGCTGCTCGCCGATGCGCTGTTCGACGATTTGAGCCCGACCGACACCCCGACCGGACTGCTCGGGCTGATCGATATTCCGGTGCCACCCGAAAAACCGCCGGTCGCCGACTGTCTGGTGCTCGACGCAGTGCAGGACAGCGGCAACCTGGGCACGCTGCTGCGTGCCGCCTGGGCCACCGGTGTCGGCGATGTACTGTTGACCACCGGCTGCGCGCAGGCCTGGAGTCCGCGCGTGCTGCGGGCCGGGCAGGGTGCCCACTTCAGCCTGCGCATACACGAACACTGCGATGTGGCCAGCCTGCTCCGCGACTATCCGGGCAGGATCGTGGCAACGCGGCTCGACGCAACCCGCTCGCTGTTCGCGCTCGACCTGCGCGCACCGGTGGCCTGGCTGTTCGGCAACGAAGGCGCCGGCATATCGCCCGAGGTCGGCGCACTGGCGACCGACGCCATCCGCATTCCGATGCCCGGCGCTGCCGAGTCGCTCAATGTGGCAATGGCAGCCACGGTATGCCTGTTCGAACAGGTGAGACAGCGTCTGCCTGGCTGATCCGGCTGAGACCGGCGGACCAGCGTTTTGTCCGTCGGCGGCGCGATCAGCCGTTGTCGTCGGGCAGTTCGGCGCGCGCCGCCTGCAGCGATGCGAGGGCATCGTCGAATGCGAATTGTTCGATCTGCTCGCCGATGATCGCGGCACGGGCACCGAGCGCGGCACTCAGCAGCGCCGATCGCTCGCGGAACAGCGCCGTCGCACTCATATCGTCCGCCTCGAGCAGCGCTTCCAGATCGGCCATCGTTCGACACAGCAATGCCCGGTCGATGACAGGCACTGCGCTCGCCTCGAGCCGTCCGGCACCGTCCGGCAACGCTCCGATCGCCTGCTGCAGCAGGCTGAACCGGCGCTGCATGCCATCCGCCAGCTGACGCAGGACATCGGCGTCAGGCTGCGACCCGGCAGCCAGCGCCTTTTCGATGTCGACCGCGTCGGTACGCAGGCCTTCCGCGCCCAGCGTCGCTGCCACGCCCTTGACCGTGTGTGCCGCCATGCGGGCCGCGCCCGGATCGGTCGTCGTCAGCATCCGGCACAGATCCGGCACATCCCGGCTTTCGGCGAACTTGTGCAGCAGCCGCAGATAGAACTCGACATTGCCACCGGACGCACGCAGGCCGGCATCGACATCGATGCCATCCAGTCCATCGAGCTGCCGGCGCAGAGCCGACTTGTCATCGACTTGACCCCGGGCGCCCCGCGAAGAAACCGGCATCTGCTCGACAGCGGGCACGGCAGACCTGGCTGCCGACTCGGGCAGCCAGCGCAACAGGGCGTTGTACAAGGCCTCCGGATCGACCGGCTTCGCGATGTGATCGTTCATGCCCGCGGCAAGGCACGCGTCGCGATCCTCGTCGAACGCATTGGCCGTCATTGCCAGTATCGGTGTCGCGCTGCGTCCGGGCAGGCTGCGAATCAGCTGGGTGGCGGTCAGACCGTCCATCACCGGCATCTGCATGTCCATCAGGATCAGGTCGTAGGCGGTGGTACGCGCCTTCTCCAGTGCCTGCTGACCGTCGTCGGCGACATCGGCGTCTATGCCTGCCGCCGCCAGCAGCTGCAGCCCGACTTCCTGGTTGATGAGGTTGTCCTCGGCCAGCAGCACGCGGGCCCCCGCGCGTTGCCGGAGAAGTCGCTCCGCCTCGCCCGAAGCGAGTCGGGGTACCAGCGCACGACGCCCTGACAGCGCATTCTGCAAGGCGTCGAACAGATGCGAAGGTGTCAGCGGCTTCTGCAGCAAGGCGCCAAAGCCAGCCAGAGCCATCTGTTCGGCGGGCGGACCGTCGCCATGCGCGGTCACCAGCAGATGTTTCGGACCATGTTCGAGCGGAAGCGCCCCCAGCCGTTTGCCGAATTCGATGCCGTCCATGTCCGGCATCTTCCAGTCGATCAGCAGCAAGTCATACGGCGTGCCGGCCTGGTCGGCACGGAGTATTTCGTCGAGCGCCTGCGCACCGTCGGCGAAACTCGCGACCCGCATGCCCAGGTTGGAAAGCATCGAACACAGAACCTCGCGGGCATCTTCCAGGTCGTCGAGCACGAGCGCACGAAGGTCGTGCGTGTCGACCGGAATCAGCCGTGTCTCCGCAGGCGTGAGGCTGAATTTCATCGGCACCTCGATCCAGAAGGTGCTGCCGCCGCCCAGTTCGCTGATGACACCGATGCGTCCGCCCATCATCTCGGTCAGACGGCGCGATATCGTCAGCCCCAGCCCGGTGCCGCCGTATTTGCGCGTGGTCGATGCATCGGCCTGCTCGAAGGCCTGGAACAGGCGCGACTGCTGTTCCGGCGAGAGACCGATGCCGGTATCGATGATTTCGAAACGCACCCAGCATCCCGCACTGTCGGAAGACAGCATTTCGGCACGCAGCTTGATGCAGCCCTTCTCGGTGAACTTGATCGCGTTGCCGGCAAAGTTGAGCAGTATCTGGCCGATGCGCAGTCCGTCCCCGTGCAGCAGCGACGGCAGGTGATCGAGATCGACGACCAGTTCGATGCCCTTCGCGTCCGCCCTTTCGGCAATCAGCGCAAAGACGCTGCTGACCACGTCCTCGATATTGAAGTCGGTGAACTCCATCTGCAGCTTGCCGGCCTCTATCTTCGACAGATCGAGAATGTCGTTGATGATGTTCAGCAGATGCATCGCGGCGGCGCTGATCTTTTCCAGCTGCGCGCTCTGCCGGGGATCGTCGATGCCACGCCTGAGCAGGTGCGTCAGTCCGATGATGGCGTTCATCGGCGTGCGGATTTCATGGCTCATGTTGGCAAGGAATTCGCTCTTGCTCCGGCTCGCGGCCTCGGCGGCTTCCTTGGCCTCGTGCAGTGCGACCTCGATGCGCTTGCGCTCGGTGATGTCCTGGAACGCAATCACCGCACCTGCGACCTGGCCCTCCCGCAGCAGCGGGGCGGCCGCATACGCCACCGGGAAACAGGTGCCGTCACGCCGCCACAGAACCTCGCTATCGCAATGCACCTGCGTGTTGTCCATCATCGCGCGGCTCATGGTGCACTGCTCGCGCGGATAGGCCGTGCCGTCGGCATGACTGTGATGCAGCAGCGGGTGGCTGGCAGCTCCGATCAGGGGTTCGGCGGTGTCATAGCCAAGCAGCCGGACTGCCGCAGCGTTGGCGAAAGTGATCCGGCCATCGGTGTCCATGCCGAAAATGCCTTCCGACGTCGACTCCAGCAGCAGTCTGAGTTCTTCTTCCTTGAGCGCGAGCGCCCGCTCCGCCGCAGCACGCTCGGTGATGTCACGCGCCTGCATCAGGAAACCGCAGAGGCTGCCGTCGGATTCGCGCAAAGCGGTACGCGTGAAAGACATCAGATGACGACTGCCGTCCGGGAGCTGCATTTCACGTTCGGTAACCGAAACGTCCTTGCCCGATGCCAGCAGCGCATCTTCCTGCGCGCGTATCCATGCGGCCTCGTCCGGCTGCAGCACCTGCTCGGCCACAAAGCCGCGGAAATCCTGCCAACGATGCAGTCCCTGCGCCTCCATGAAGGTGCGGCTGACAGCCTTGAACCGGCGCTGGGCGTCCTTCAGCGCAATCATGTCCGGCGACGCCTCGAGCACGCGGCGGAAGTCGCGATTGACCTCTTCGGCGACTTCCTTGGCGGCATTCAGCTCAGCGGTGCGCGCATCAACCAGTTGCTCCAGATGAACCCGGTAACGCTCGAGTTCATCGCTCATGCGCTTCTGCTCGGTGACGTCGCTCCACATCGTCAGCATGAGATCGCGGCCTTTCAGATGCAGGCACGCCGCGTTCAGATGTGCATCGAGTTCCGAACCGTCCTTGCGCCGGTATCGGTTCTCGAACTCCATGCCACCGGCTGCCATCACTTTGCGCACCCGCTGACCAACGTCAGCCCGCGACAGATAAGCCTGGATGTCATGCACCGTCATCGCCAGCAATTCGTCGCGGCTGTATCCCAGTATCCGGCATGCTGTCGCATTCACCATCACGAAGCGCAAGTCTTCGGGATCGAACAGGTAGATGGCGTAGGGCGCCTCGTCGATCATCGCGCTGAGCATCGCCTGCGTATCGCGCTCGGATTCACTCACCCGGCGACGCGCGATCACCGACGCAAGACGTACGGCGATGGCTTCGAGCAGCTGCCGCTCTTCTTCGAGAAAGGCCTCGCCGGCATCATCGGACAGCGTGGCGGCGTAACTGACCACGATCTGACCCGGGCGCTGGTCGTCACCCTCGAAAAATACGACCAGCTGCGCTCCATCCGCAATCGAGCCGATCGATTGGCCGGCGAACTGGACGCACGCCCGGCAGATGTCGGGGAAACGCATGGAAGCGGGAATCCGTTCGGCGATCAGGCGGAACATGTCCGGAAGACCGATGTCCTCCCGTTCGGTCAGATGGGTCACGTCCAGCAGGCAGGACAACTCCTTCATCCGCTCGCCGAGTTCCCACTGCGCGGTCTTGCGGGCAATCACGGCCGTCCGGAACGACAGTACCGCCCGGGCCATCGATCCGAGCACGCTGTGTCCGGCCTCGCCCAGCCCGGACACAGCCGGCAGCGACGGTGGATCGATTTTGTCCGCGGCAAGTGCCTCAAGTGCATCGGTAATGCGCGACAGGCCATGGGTCAGTCGCCGGGCGACGAAAAACCACAGCAGCAGCAAGGCACCCATCAGACCGACGCCGACGATCGCGGTTTTCCGCGCATGCCCCTCCAGCAGACCGCTCAGCGCCTCGCTGCGCCGGGCCACGGTATTTGCGATGACGTGGCTGACCGCATGCGTGTGCTCGGACAGCTCGACGTGTGCCTGCGCCGCGCGGAAGGCATGACGCATGGCACCGGGCGGATCGATCGCCGCCATGTCGGTGGCCATAACGATGAAGTTACGGTAACGCTCGAAGTCCTGTCTGGCGTTGTGCAGTTGCTCGTTGCTGGCATCGACATCCGGGAAAGCCGAAAGATCACGGTCCAGCGCAGCCAGACGATTGACCACCTGACTGTGTATCCGGTACGCGGCGCCTTCATCCAGGGCACCGGCAGCCGCTTGTTCCAGCATCGAACTGACCGTACGCTGGATCGCCGCGACCTCCTGATTGAAGCGGGCTGCGGCCGCAATGCGGGCAGTGTCGCGCGCCTGCTGCGCATTGATCGCGCGGTATTCGTTGCGCAGGCTGATGAAGGATGCGACGTTCAGCAGACCGGCAAACATCATTGCCAGCGCAACCGGCAGTATGAAAGTCAGCAGATAGCGCGATTTGTTCAGGCGCTCTGAATTCATCGCAGAAGGCGGGTCCACAGGTCAGGCGGAATGCTGGCCACATACTCAAAACCGTCGCCGTTCGGGCGGAACACCACCAGCGTGCCTTCCTTCGGGAAGTAGCCGATCAGATCCATCAGATTGGGCGCGTGAGCCAGCAGCAGGCGGTTGCTTCCGGCGGCAACCGGCGTCGCCAGCAACCGGCGTGTGTTGGCGATGATCGGCGCTTTTTCCGCATCGGTGAAATTGGCGACATACATCAGGTTGTTGTCGACCGTCGGCGCAAGCATCGGAAACGCTGCCGCTGCACTTTCCCGCGCACGACACAGCGGACTGACGCGGAATTCGCCTATCGGTATGCGCGCCTTGCGCATGGCGAGACCCACCGCAGCCTCGATTTCGCGCCCCTCTTCGGTCAGCGGACGCTGGGTCGAACAGTCGTTCAGATCGACGGTCGGCACGCGGTCCGCCTTCGTGTTGTCGGTCTTGCCGTGGCGCAGGTAGAGCACGAACCCCCCCGTCCGCAGTTGCGCCAGCGTTTCCGCCGTTGCGGGAATCTCGACGAATTTTGCCGACGACGGCGGCGGCAGCCCCTGCAACACCGGACCGGTCGATTCAGCGGCGGAAACCACCCGCGTCACGACCAGCACGAAACAGCAGGCAAGCAGGCCAAGGATCGTTTTTGCAATCTGCGCCATCGATCAGACCCCGTGCTCCGCATCGGCAAAGCGTTCGGCGATATCCGCAAACTGCTGGCTGCAGGCCATGAAGGCATCGACGACCTGCGGATCGAAGTGAGCGCCGCGGCCGCTCAATATGATCGAGGTCGTTTCTTCCAGCGTCATCGGCGCCTTGTACACCCGCCGGCAGATCAGTGCGTCGAACACGTCCGCCAGCGCCATCAGACGTGCGGACACCGGGATCGCATCGCCAGCCAGGGCGTTTGGATAACCGCTGCCATCCCACTTTTCGTGATGGCCTCCGGCAATCTCCCTGGCGATCTCCAGAAAGGCGAACGCCGTCGGACTGTGCATCGCGGCATCGTGATGCTCGCCGGATTCGGCCTGCTGCATCGCCTTGGCGATCGCATCAGCGCCTATCCTGGCATGGGTCTTCATGATTTCGAATTCATCCGCGGTCAGCCGCCCGGGCTTGAGCAGGATCGCATCGGGAATGCCGACCTTTCCGATGTCATGCAGCGGTGCCGCCTTGACCATCATCGCCAGGCGGTTTCCTTCCAGCGCGGAGCGGAAGCGTTCATCGTCACGCAGATGGCGCGCGAGCACCTCGACATAACCCTGGGTACGGACGATGTGATTGCCGGTCTCGTTGTCCCGCGCCTCCGCCAGGCAGGCGAGGGCACGTACGCTCAAATCCTGGATCAGCAGGTTTTCGCTCATGCGCCGGGCCACTTCCGCCTCGAGCCAGAGGTTGTCGCGCGCCAGACGATCGCGCGCCGCCTTCAGTTCCAGCTGGGCACGCACGCGTGCCAGCACGATGGCGGGAATGACCGGTTTGGTGATGTAGTCGACGGCGCCCAATGACAGACCGTATTCCTCATTGCTGCTGCCATCCATCGCCGTGACGAAGATCACCGGCATGTCACGGGTCGTGGCGTCGGCACGCAGCTGGCGCAGCACTTCATAGCCATCCATGCCGGGCATCATCACATCGAGGAGGACGAGGTCCGGACGCGGTTCGGAGCGTGCGGCACGCAAGGCCTTCTCGCCCGAGTTTGCGATGCGCACGCGATAGAACGGCTGCAGCAGCTCACCCATGATGGACAGGTTCTGCGGCGTGTCATCCACCACCAGGATGGTGCCCTGCATCGACGACATCCCACCTGCAAGTTGTCTGTCAGGCGTTTCCATGATCACCGCTTTCAAAATTGAGCTGGGAAAGGCACGGTTCCATGTACCCGTATGTGCTGCACGCCGATGTTATCGGCCGTTTCCGACTGATCAACCGCATTTCAAATGATAAACAGTGTTCCGTCCGTTCAAGTCACCCCGGCGTAACCGGATATGTTGCCAAGATGAACCGGTGGCGACTGCACATGATGGGCCTTAATTTTCCAGAAATTGAGCAAGATTAAGGCAGCGCTCCGCTAATGCGGTTAATCCAGCGCAACAAGTCATAAACTTCCCGCATGACTTGCGCACTGCTTAGCCACGCTGACTGCCTCGATCATAGGCCTGGCGACCGCCACCCCGAATCTCCGGCCCGGCTCGAAGCCGTGCTGGCCGAACTCGATCGCGCCGGGCTGATGCACACCTGGCAGCGGGTCGAGGCGCCACTGGTCACGCGGGCGCAGCTGGAACGCGTGCATCACCCGGCTTATCTGGACGAAGTGGAACGGGTGGCACCAAAAGCCGGCACCTACCGGCTGGAAGCCGACACCGCGATGTCGCCCGGCACGCTCGCGGCCGCATCGCGGGCGGCCGGTGCGGTTGTCCATGCAGTCGACCTGGTGATGGGCGGCGCAGCGCGCAGCGCCTTCTGCGCAACCCGGCCGCCCGGGCATCACGCGCGCGCCGGCGAGGCGATGGGTTTCTGCATCTACGGCAATCTGGCGGTCGGCGCCGCCCATGCGCTGGCCGTGCATGGCGTGACGCGCATCGCCATCGCCGACTTCGATGTGCATCGCGGCAACGGCACCGAAAGCATGTTCCGGCGCGAGGCGCGTGTGCTGATGGCGGACAGCTTCCAGCACCCGTACTATCCGCGCGGCGAATTTCCGGAACGCGACGGCTACATTCCACTGCGCCTGACCGCCGGCGATGATTCCGGGGTTTTCCGGCGGCTGTGGCGCACTACGGCGCTGCCTGCGTTGCGTGCGTTCCGGCCGCAGCTGGTGCTGGTTTCGGCCGGATTCGACGCCCACCGCGACGATCCGTTGGCCGACATCCGGCTCGAGGCGGAGGACTACCGCTGGCTCACGCACGAACTGCGCGACATCGCCGAAGACTCGGCTCGCGGGCGCATCGTATCGGTGCTCGAAGGCGGCTACGGACTGGCCAACATCGGTCCGGCGGTGGCCGCGCACCTGATGGCGCTCGGCGATTGCACGCGCTGAGCGCCATCAGCCACTAAACTGCGCACCGGATCCTGATCGGAACAGCACATGAATATCGAATGGTGGCACTGGCTGGTGGCCGGACTGGCGCTGGTCCTGGCCGAACTGGCGGTTCCCGGCATGGTGCTGGTGTGGTTCGGCGTCGGCGCCATCGGCATCGGCCTGCTGCTGGCGGCGCTGCCCGGACTGTCGCTGACCGTGCAGCTCGCAGCATGGACCGTGCTGTCGTGCATCCTGGTGTTTGCCTGGTTCCGCGTGTTCCGGGCAGACCAGCACCGGACGCATGCCGGCATGTCGGGCGGCGACACGGTCGGCGAAATCGGACTGCTGGTGCGCGAAGTCACGCCCTTCGGCCGCGGACAGGTCCGCTTCCAGAAGCCGCTGCTGGGCAACGACGTATGGGAATGCATCGCCGACGAGACGGTTGCGGTGGGCGAACGCGTCAAGGTGCTGGCGGTCGAGGGCACCCTGCTCAAGGTCGGGCAGATCAACAAGGGAGACAGGGCATGAGTTCGGGACTGGTCGTCGTCATCGCGGTACTGGTATTCGCCGTCATCACGCTGGCGAAGGGGTTGCGCATCGTGCCGCAAGGCGAGGAGTGGGTCGTGCAGCGCATGGGCAAGTACCTGCGCACGCTGCTGCCCGGCCTGAACATCATCATTCCCTACCTGGACGACGTGGCCTACAAGGTGGTGACCAAGGACATCATCCTCGACGTGCAGGAACAGGAGGTGATCACCCGCGACAACGCCGTGATCCGCACCAACGCGGTCGCCTTCATCAAGGTGACCGATCCGGTGAAGGCGGTCTATGGCGTGACCGACTTTTCCGAAGCCATACGCAACCTGATCATGACCACGCTGCGTTCCATCGTCGGCGAGATGGATCTGGACCAGGCACTGTCGAGTCGCGACAAGATCAAGATACGGCTGCGCGAAAGCATTGCGGACGAAGCGATCGACTGGGGACTGACC
>DATCUL010000484.1:0-28129 GCA_036567405.1 Methyloversatilis sp.
CCATCATGAGCTGCTCGTCGGCCACCCTGCTGGCGCCGTCGGTCACGTTTGCGGAAAACATCGTCAAGGGCTTCTATCCGCACATGAGCGACCGCACGCTGCTGCGCGTAATGCGCGGTGCCATCGTCGGCTTCGCTTCCACGGTGCTGCTGGTGGCGCTCAGCACCGACGGCAGCATTTTCGAGATGGTCGAGAACGCCTACAAGGTGACGCTGGCGGGCGCCTTCGTGCCCTTGTTCTTCGGCGCGTTCTGGAAGCGTGCGACGACCCAGGGGGCGCTTGCCGCCATCATCGGCGGGCTGTCATCGTGGCTGCTGATCGAGGTGCTGATCGGCGAAGGCAGTCTGGTGCCGCCGCAGCTGATCGGGCTGGCGGTCAGTGCCACAGGCATGGTGGCGGGTTCGCTGCTGCCGCAGTGGGTCGGGCACCGGCTGCCGCACGAGCCTGACCATGCGGCCCTGCATCACCATGCCGCAGCCGGTACGCATCATGCGACCGGCGGCCACCACACGCCGCACTAGAGACCGTCGTCGGCAGGTTACGGCAGGAATCCTGCCGGTCACTGCGCGGCCGGAACCTTTGCCGCACGTGCCGCGGCTTCCGCGTCGCGCCTGGCCTGTTCTTCTGCCTTCTTGCGCAGTCGTTCGTCGATCTTCGCGGCGTGCTCGCGCTGTTTGGCGGCCCGTTCGGCCGCGCGTGCTTCCTCGCGCCTGCGCCTGTCGGCGGCGTCCTGTTCATGCTGTGCGGCATCCTGCTGCTGCTTCTGCGCCTTGGCAGCCATGTCGGCGTCCTTTTCTACGCGTGCCGCAGCGTCCCGTTCGCGCTGTTCATCCCGTTCGCGGGTCTTGACGCTGATCTCTATCCCCTTCAGCCGGCGCTCTTCGGCGCTGCGCACCTTTTCCGCACGCCTAGCTTCGGCGATACGCCTGCGCACGTTCCGCTCGATGTCACCCGCCTCGATTTCCATCTTCCGCACCTGTTTCATGGTCTGGCGCTTCTCGTCGTCGGCGTCCTCCATGCAGGCCGACACCAGCGTGCGCTGCCAGCATTCGCGATCGGCCGCTGCACGGGTTTCGTCCGCCTTGAGCTGGAGCTCACGAGCCTGCTGCCGCAGTTCGGCAGCGCGCTGGCGCAGCTGCGCGCGTTCCTCGGCCGGAAAGGTATCGGTCGCTGCGCTTGCGGGGGCTGTGCCCGCTGCGGGGTCCTCGGCCAGTGTCAGACCGGAAGCTGTCAGCACGATCAGTCCGGCAAGCATTCGTACAACGCAAGTCTTCACACGCAGTCCTCGTTCATTTGGGGTGTTGGCGCCACCCGCATCCATCGCGGCAGCGGCAGCCTGCCGGCTCATGTCAGGTCCGGCTGCCTGAGCCGGCCGTGATCCTACCCTGCAACCCGGGTTTTTCCGGCACCGGAGCGTACTCCGGTCAACAACGCGGCGGACAGGCGTGCGGCGGACAGCATCTGCGGTCCGCCGTCGAACCGGGATATTCCATCGGACGGGGCATGCCGGAGCATCGCGGGACCCCCGTGCAGTCGGACTGGGGCAGCGTTGAACGAAGAGGGTGGTCCGGGTGAATGCGTATCCGGGGTGTTCAGGGATGGCGTACCGGCCGCGGAAGTCGTGGGGGAGGGTGTTCCACCGTGGACTTCAGCTTGAGCGCCGGGAATTCAGATCTGCACCGTGCTCGCCGGCCGCAGCACGTAGCTGACCACGGCGAGGCCGCCGAATCCGAGGGCGACACCGGCCGGCAGTCCGGTGGCGAACGATGCAATGGCCGCGACCGCGCACAGCGGCGTGGCCTGGCGTGTGGCCGAGCGGTGACCGGCCCGCACCAGGCGATGGACTCGTGTTGTCATGGCAGATCTCCCGCAGGATTGTTCGAAGATCGGATTCTCGCGTCGCCGTGTTCGACGGCAGATGCAGAATATCGCGGCAGTACGGGCGCATTTCGTGCGCTTTGCAGCACTGTCCGTGCCGGGGCGCCGTGGGGGCGTGAAGCACTGCGCACGCCGGGTCACAAAAAAAGCGGGCGCCCTGAGGCGCCCGAACCATTGCAGAGGAGTTCTTGCTTGCCGATCAGGCGCGGTAGGCAGTTTCGCCGTGCGACGTGATGTCCAGGCCTTCGCGCTCTTCGTCTTCCGGCACGCGCAGTCCGATGAAGATATCGACCAGCTTGAAGGCGATGAAGGAGACGACGGCAGTCCAGATCACGGTAGTGCCGACGGCGGTGGCCTGGATGATGACCTGACCCATGATGTCGTAGTTTTCACCGACCTTGTTCGCGACGTAGTCGTAGATGCCCGATCCGCCGAGCGACGGCGAGGCGAACACGCCGGTCAGGATGGCGCCGAATATGCCGCCCACGCCATGCACGCCGAACACGTCGAGTGCGTCATCGGCACCCAGCATGTGCTTGAGGCCATTGACACCCCACAGGCAGACGATGCCGACCAGCAGGCCGATCACCAGCGCGCCCATCGGGCCGACGAAACCGCAGGCCGGGGTGATGGCGACCAGACCGGCCACCGCACCCGAGGCAGCGCCGAGCATCGACGGCTTGCCCTTCATGATCCACTCGCCGAACAGCCAGGAGCAGGTCGCCGCGGCCGTTGCCAGCAGGGTCGTCGCGAAGGCCATCACTGCAGTGCCGGTGGCTTCGAGGTTGGAGCCGGCGTTGAAACCGAACCAGCCCACCCACAGCAGCGAGGCGCCGACCATGGTCATCACCAGCGAGTGCGGTGCCATCGATTCACGACCGTAGCCGATGCGCTTGCCGACCATGTAGGCACCCACCAGACCGGCCACGCCGGCGTTGATGTGCACCACCGTGCCGCCGGCGAAGTCGAGTGCGCCCTTGGCCCACAGGAAGCCAGCGTTGGCAGTGACGGTTTCGAGCGAGGCGGCGTCCATGATCGCGTCAGGGCCGTCCCAGTACCACACCATGTGGGCAACCGGGATGTAGCTGAAGGTGAACCACAGTACCGAAAACAGCACGACGGCCGAGAACTTCACGCGTTCCGCGAAAGCGCCGATGATCAGCGCGGCCGTGATGCCGGCGAAGGTCGACTGGAACACCACGAACACCAGCTCCGGAATCACCACGCCCTTGCTGAAGGTGGCCGCGACCGAATCAACCGTGATGCCCTTCAGGAAAAGCTTGTCCAGCGTTCCGATGAAGGGGTTGCCGGCGGTGAAGGCGAGCGAGTAGCCGTAGATGAACCACAGCACGACGATCACCGAAAACACGGTCATCACCTGCATCAGGATCGACAGCATGTTCTTGGAGCGGACCAGGCCGCCGTAGAACAGCGCCAGTCCGGGCACGGCCATCATCAGCACCAGCAGCGTGGACACCATCATCCAGGTGGTGTCGCCCTTGTTGGGCGTCGGCGCAGCTGCAGCCGGTGCAGCTTCTGCGGCCGGAGCCGCTTCTGCCGCGGCCGGAGCCGCTTCCGGGACGGCCACCGCGGCTGCGGCGGCCTCTGCTGTAGCGGTGGCCGCCGCAGCCGGCGGGTCTTCCGCCATGACAGGCGCAGCAAGGCCGATGGCCAGCGTTGCGCACAGGATGCTCAAAAAGCGTTTCATCTCCCGTTCCCCCTTAAAGTGCATCGACGCCGGTTTCACCGGTGCGGATACGGACGACCTGTTCCAGGTTGAAAACGAAAATCTTGCCGTCACCGATCTTGCCGGTGCTGGCCGATTTCTCGATGGCTTCGACCACACCGTCGACCAGTTCATCGCTGACGGCCGCTTCGATTTTCACCTTGGGCAGGAAATCGACGACGTACTCGGCGCCACGATAAAGCTCGGTGTGCCCTTTCTGGCGGCCGAAACCCTTGACCTCGGTAACGGTGATGCCCTGCACGCCGATGGCCGACAGCGCCTCGCGTACTTCGTCAAGCTTGAATGGCTTGATGATGGCAGTGACTAGTTTCATGAGTGCTCTCCGGTGCAGGCCGTCCTGTGTGGCCTGGTGTTGAATCCGTACGATCAGAAGGTTCTCTTCAGCCAGACCGTGACCTGGTCGCTGGCGATGTTCTTCGGGTAGACACCCGTCAGGCCACCGGCACCGACCTGCGTCGTCTTGCCGTAGCCGGCCTTGTTGGCACTGCTGGTGTCGGTGTACATGATCCCGATCTCGGTGCCCGCCAGGCTGGAGCTGGCCTTGCTCAGGTCATAGGCGAGGCTGATGCGCCAGTCTTCGTACGAATAGACCTTGTCGTTGTCGACACCGGCCGGCGCGATAGCCTTGTCCTTGCCGTCGAATTCCTGCCAGCCGTAGTGCGCGCCGACCGTCAGGCCGGTTTCGCCCAGCGGCACGGCCGCACTCAGGTCGAAGTAGTAGGTGCCGTCGGCGTCGCGAACACCGAATGCCTTGTCGCTGACCACGTGCGAGTACTTGGCGGTGATCCACTTCCAGCCCAGCGCTGCGTAGAGTTCGGTCGTGTCCGCCTTGACGAAGCCTGCTGCGCTGCTGCCCGGATACCAGTACTGGAGCACGCCCAGGTCGTAGGTGATGTCGGTCGACGGGATCGTGTTCTTGAAGCCGGCGTAGAAGTCGAATTCGCCGCTGCCGCCACCCTTGTACGAATTGTTGTCGCGCAGCCAGCTGATGTTGGACGCCCAGACACCGGCGTAGAGACCGCTGGCGTGGCTGTAGTCGAAGCCGCCCTGCAGGGCCGGATCCTCGTTGGTCTGGGTCAGGCCGCGGAAGATGTACTGGCTGTAGATGCCGACGTTTGCGGTGAAGGTGTGCTCGCTGGCTGCAGGTGCGGCGGCTGCCGGAGCGTCTTCTGCGTGGGCGGTCAGTGCCGGAACGGCCAGTGCGCTGGCGAGTGCAGCGGCGATCATGGTTTTGTGCATTGAGGTCACTCCTTGAGTTAGGGAAACTGCTCAGCGTTTCTTGCACAGACCATGCCAGCTATTGTTTTTCTTTTATTTCATGGTGTTGCACAATATGGACAGCTCGGGAGAAGTGCGCCGGCAATCGACCTGCCCCAAGTTCACGCGTTGAAAAGTGGTGCCGCACCAAGATTGTGCATTCATTCGCGCACACATTCCCGGCGGGTCCGGGCATGCGCGATTACGGTGCCGGAACCCGGTTGTGGACGCTGTCGAACCGTGTCCTGCGACGCGAGAACATCGCGCTCGGTGCGGCTTGCCGGCACAATGTGCGGCTGACGCGCCGGCATGGCGCAGTACCGATCCGATCCCTGCACGGAGATGAACATGCTCAATCCGAAGATGCTTGAAGAGTTGTCCAGCCGTTTTTCCGAACTGATCGCCGCCAGCCCGGCGCGTGATCTGGAGAAGAATGCCAAAGCCATGGCTGGCGCCGTGTTTTCCCGGCTCGATCTGGTGACGCGCGAGGAATTCGACATCCAGAAAGAGGTGCTGGCGCGCACCCGCGCCCACCTCGAAGCGCTCGAGGCACGTGTGGCCGAACTTGAACGGGCGCTGAGCGCGCCGGAGGGCTGATCGGCTGCTGCCCGTCGCTCCTTTGTCCTTTCCCATGCAGCCGCGGCGGAATCTTTCCGCTCGCGAGGCATCGAATGATGCCCACAAGCCAGTCCGGAGCATCCATGAAGTCAGCAATGCAGGCATCCGCGCACCGCATGATCGTGCTCGGTACCGGCCTTTTCCTGTGGTCGTCGCTGGTCGGCGCGGCCGGTACCTTCAACCGGGTCGTGCCCGAGCGCAGCTCGCTGGCCTTTGTGTCCCAGCAGATGGGCGTTTCGGTCGATGGCAGCTTCACGCGCTTTTCGGCGACGCTCGACTTCGATCCCGCCAGGCCGGAGACCGGCCGCGCGACGCTGGACATCGACATGGCGTCCATCGATGCCGGCGGGCCGGAGGCCAACGACGAGGTCAAGGGCAAGAACTGGTTCGACGTGAAGCAGCATCCGGCGGCGCGTTTCGTGTCCACATCGGTCAAACCGCTGGGCAGCAACCGCTATGAAGTGCGTGGCCAGATGACGATCAAGGGCAGGACGCGCGAAGTCGCCGCGCCGTTCACGCTGAAGACTGACGGTGCGGGCGCGCTGCTGGAGGGCGGCTTTCCGCTGAAGCGCCTGGACTATGGCGTCGGCACCGGCGCCTGGGGCGACACCTCGGTGGTCGCCGACGAGGTGCAGATCCGTTTCCGGCTCGCTGTGGCAGGGAAATAGCAAACACCACCAAACATGGCCATGACACGTCGCGACGTGTCTTTTGCGCATTCGGGAGATCACCACATGAAATTCACCACCCTGTCGTGCGCCCTTCTGCTGGGTGCCTCGATGACGGCCGGGGCGATGGAGCCGGGCAGCTACACCATCGATCCGCTGCACACGCTGGCCACCTTTGAAATCAACCATAATGGCTTTTCGACCCAGCGCGGCCGTTTCAACCGCGCCAGTGGAAAGATCGTCCTGCAGCCGGCGCAGAACAACGGCAGCATCGAGGTCAGCATCGACAGCGCGTCGATCGACATGGGCGTGGATACCTGGGACAAGATCATGCGCGGCGAGGATTTCTTCAATGCCGAGAAATTTCCGGTCATGACTTACAAGTCCTCGAAGATTCTGTTCGACGGCGAGAAGGTCGTCGGTGCGGAGGGCGAATTCACGCTGAGGGGCGTCACCAGACCGCTCAGGCTGGAGGTCAGGGGCTTCAACTGTGGCATCAATGCATACAACAGGAAGCCGCTTTGCGGCGCCGATGTCACCGCCACGATCAAGCGCTCCGAGTTCGGCATGACCAAGTACCTGCCGGGTATCAGCGACGACGTGTTGATCGAGATTCCGGTCGAGGCGTTCAAGGACTGACCGGGCGGCCTATGCGGTAACCGGCGCCCCTTCCTTCCGCGCCCTTGCCGCCGGGTACGTCCATGCACGCACAGGGCGCGCAGTACCGTCATTACGCATGCCGCAACTGAAATACCTGAGCGCCTATCCCGAGCACATCCAGGCCCGGGTGCGCGAACTGATAGAACAGGACCGCCTGGGCGACGTGCTGCGTCAGCGCTATTCGGACACGCACGCGGTGCGCAGCGACAGCGCGTTGTACGACTACGTGCTCGAACTGAAGAACCGCTACCTGCGCAACGCGTCGCCGCTGAGCAAGGTGATGTACGACAGCAGCCTCGGGCTGGTGGCGAAGGCGCTGGGCACCCACACCACGGTGTCGCGCGTGCAGGGCGGCAAGCTGAAGGCGAAGCGCGAAATCCGCGTCGCCACGCTGTTCCGCGACGCGGCGCCGGAATTCCTGAAGATGATCGTCGTGCACGAACTGGCGCACCTGAAGGAGCGCGAGCACGACAAGGCCTTCTACCAGCTGTGCGCGCACATGGAGCCGCAGTACCATCAGTACGAACTCGATCTGCGCCTGTACCTGACCCAGCTCGATCTGGCGGGCCGGGCAGCCTGACGCGCACGGGCTGCGGCTACACTGTGCCGAAGCCCAGACCGACGTTCAGCCCGATGTTCAATCCGATCACCCGCCGATGACCGACTCCAGGACCACCGTTTCGCTCGTGCTCGGCTCCGGCGGTGCGCGAGGCCTCGCGCACATCGGTGTCATCCGCGAACTGGAGGCGCGCGGCTACGACATCCGCGCGATTTCCGGCTCGTCGATGGGCGCGGTGATCGGCGGCATTCACGCGCTCGGCGGGCTCGATACCTATGAGCGCTGGGTGACCGGCCTCGGCCAGTCCGACGTGTTCCGCATGCTCGACTGGACCTTCTCCGGCGGCGGCCTGATCCGCGGCAATGCGCTGATGAGGAAACTGCGTGCGCTGGTCGGCGAATGCAATATCGAGGATCTGCCCATCCCCTTCACCGCGGTCGCGGTGGATATAGAAAAGGGGCGCGAGGCGTGGTTTTCCGACGGCTCGCTGTTCGAAGCCATCCGCGGTTCGATGGCGGTGCCGTCCATTTTCACGCCGCACCGCTACCGCGGCCGCCTGCTGGTCGACGGTGGTCTGCTCAATCCGGTGCCGGTGGCGCCGACCCTGAGCACGCTGACCGACCTGACCGTCGTGGTCGATCTGAACGGCGACGCGGTCGAACCGCCGCCGCTGCAGAAGGCCGTTGCCGCCGACGCGACGCCGGGCATGATGCAGCGCCTGCGCAGCTACATGGCCGGCCTGAACGGTGACGCGGCACCGGTCGAAGCCGGGCTGGCCATGTCGGACGTGCTGATGCGTTCGCTCGAAACCATGCAGGCGGCGATCACCCGCCAGCATCTCGCCGTGTTCTGGCCCGACGTGGTGATCCGGGTGCCGAAGAACACCTGCAGCTTCCATGAATTCCATCTGGCCGGACCGCTGATCGAATTCGGCCGCTCGCTGGCCGCCGAGGCGCTCACCGCCAGCGAGGCGGCGCGCAGCCGCAACGGCCATCTGACCCGACGCACGCATCGCGGCAACTGACGGCCGGTTGCGCGCCCGCGCTTACAGGCGCCGCACCTTCACCTCGCGCCCCTTGACGCGGCCGCCGTCGAGCCGGCGCACCACCTCGTCGGCGATGTTGCGCTCGACCGCGACATAGGTCAGGTACTCGGTCACGTCGATGCGACCGACCTGCTCGCGCGTGAAGCCGGCTTCGCCGGTCAGCGCGCCCAGCACGTCACCCGGGCGGATCTTCTCCTTGCGTCCGCCCAGTATCTGCAGCGTGGCCATCGGCGGCACCAGCGGCGCGTTGCCGTCCGGCACCAGTTCGGCCAGGGGCTGCCATTCGAGCGGCGTGCCCTGCGCCTTCTCGATGCGCAGTGCGCGACCCATCTCGTTCCTGCTGACCAGACTCAGCGCCCAGCCTTCGGCGTCACCACGTCCGGTGCGGCCGATGCGGTGCACGTGCACCTCGGGGTCGGGCGTCACGTCCACATTGATCACCGCCTCGAGCTTGTCGATGTCCAGCCCGCGCGCGGCGACGTCAGTCGCCACAAGCACCGAGGCGCTCCGGTGCGCGAAGCGAACCAGCACCTGGTCACGCTCGCGCTGTTCCATGTCGCCGTATAGCGCAAGCGCCTCGAAACCCTGCGCGCACAGCCGGTCGGCCAGTTCGCGGCAGCGCAGCTTGGTGTTGCAGAAGGCGAGCGTGCTGACCGGGCGGTAGTGGCGCAGTAGCAGCGCCACAGCGTCCAGCCGCTCGCTGTTGTCGATCTCGTAGAAGCGCTGGCGGATCTTGCCGCCGGCGTGCCGCGTCTCGACCTGCACCCGCTCCGGCGTGCGCAGGAACTGCGACGCGAGCTTCTCGATGCCGGCCGGGAAGGTGGCCGAAAACAGCAGGGTCTGGCGCTGCGGCGGGCACTGCTTCGCGATGAAGGTGATGTCGTCGAAGAAGCCCATGTCCAGCATGCGGTCGGCTTCGTCGAGAACCAGCGTGTTCAGTCCGCGCAGGTCGAGCGTGCCGCGTTCCAGGTGATCCATGATGCGGCCCGGCGTGCCGACGACGACATGCGCGCCGTGCTCCAGACTGCCGATCTGCGGGCCCATCTTGGCGCCGCCGCACAGCGTCACCACCTTGATGTTGTCGGTGGCGCGCGCCAGCCGGCGGATTTCCTTGGCCACCTGGTCGGCCAGTTCGCGCGTCGGGCACAGCACCAGCGCCTGCGGCGAGAACCAGCGCGGATTGAGTCTGGTCAGCAGTGGCAGCGCGAAGGCGGCGGTCTTGCCGCTGCCGGTCTTCGCCTGCGCGATCAGGTCGCGCCCGGCCAGCGCCAGCGGCAGCGCGGCCGCCTGTACCGGCGTCATCGACAGATAGCCGAGACTGTTCAGGTTGCCCAGCGTTTCCGGCGACAGAGGCAGGGAATCGAAGCGAGCTTCGGGCGCCGCGTCAGGTGCGGCGGAGGGGGCGGGTGTCGTGGTCATGACGGATTATAGAGGGCGTGCGGAACTCCGGCGCCCGTTGCGGGAGTGGTGCCCCCGCCGCGATTGGTGCCACGATGCCCGCTTTTCGGAGTGCAATCGTGGCGGGAGCACCGCTCCTGCCCGCCCCACCCGCAATTGCCGCGCACAAGACGTCATGTGTCGCGTCCGTGGAGTGCGGCCGGTCTTGCCTTGCCGGCGGCGGCTCCGCGAGAATGCGGCGACTCCATCCTGCGGGCCGCTCTCTCATGAAGCGCATCGTCATCCTCGGCACCGGTGGCACCATCGCCGGGCAGGCGCTCAGTGCCGACGACAGTGCCGGCTATGTCGCCGCGCAGATCGCCGTGGCCGATCTGGTGGCCGCCGTTCCCGGGCTGGCCCGGTTCGCGCTCGAAACCGAACAGGTGGCGCAGGTCGACAGCAAGGACATGAGTTTCGCCATCTGGCGCGCGCTGGCGCAACGGGTGGCGCATCACCTCGACCGCGCGGACGTGGCCGGCATCGTCATCACCCACGGCACCGACACGCTCGAAGAGACCGCCTACTTCCTGCATCGCGTGCTGGCGCCGTCCCGGCCGGTGGTACTGACCGCTGCGATGCGGCCGGCGACCGCGCTGGCGGCCGACGGTCCGCAGAACCTGCTCGATTCGGTCTGCCTGGCCGCGCTGCCGGAAGCGCGGGGCGTGCTGGCCTGCGTCGCCGGCACCGTGCATACCGGCTGCGAAGTCCGCAAGACCCACACCTGGCGCATGGATGCCTTCGACTCCGGCGATGCCGGCCCTCTTGGCTACATGGAGGCCGGTGCGCTGCGCCGGCTGCGTGACTGGCCGCAGGGCGAAGCGCTCGGGCTGGCGCCTGCGCTGCGCGCAGACTGGCCGCGCGTCGATATCGTCATGAACTGCGCCGGCGCCGACGGTGCGCTGGTCGACGCGCTGGCTGCGCTCGGCACCCGCGGCATCGTCGCTGCCTGCACCGGCAACGGCACGCTCGGCGTATCGCTCGAACAGGCACTGCTGCGCGCGCAACGCAGCGGCATCGCGGTGCTGCGTTCGACCCGTGTCGGCCGTGGCTGCGTGTCCGGTGCGCCGGACAGTGCACTGCCGTCGGCGGGTACGCTGACGCCGGTGCAGGCGCGCGTCGAGCTGATGCTGCGCCTGTCCTGAGTGCATCCGGCGGCGGCTGAACCGGCCGGCGGAGCGCGCATGCAGGATTTCTGCCGAACGTCGGCATGTCGGCAGCCGCGGCGGGGCCGGTAAGCGCTTACACTCCGCATTCGTGCACACATACAAAAACCGCTCCAGCGGTTGCAGATACAAGAACGCAACGATGCCACGTCGCGCACTCACCACACTGCTGACTGTGGCGGCCCTGCTTGCCGGGCTGCTGCCGGTGGCGGCTGCGCTGTATGTGTCTTGGGTCTATACGCTCAAGGTCGAGACGGTACATCTTGATGCGCTGGCGCAACAGGCGCTGCTGCGCGCCGAGCAGGTGTTCGAGGATGCGCAGTCGGAATTGCATGGTCTCGACAGCTTTCCGCAGCCGGCATGTTCGCCGGCCCACATCGAACGCCTGCGTCAGATCGCCTACTGCACGCCCTTCGTGCGCGAAATCGCCTACACCGAGAACGGTCGCATCCTGTGCAGCAACATGGGTGAGTCCGATGTACCGCGCCCGTTGCCTGCCGCCGACTGGACCGACGGCAAGGGGCGGCAGATCTGGTTCCGGCTCACCAATCCGCTCGACGACGTGCGCCCGTCGGTGGCGATCAGCCGTGGGTCACATGTGGCCTTCATCCACGCCAGCCACTTTCTGGCGCGCAGCGCCGGCGACACCCAGCTCGCGGTGCTCAGCACGACCGACTGGCTGCCGCTGGCCAACGACGACGAGCCGCTGCTGCCCAGCATGATCGATACCGCGGTGATCGGGCGTGAGCGTATCCGGGGCGACCGGCTGTATGCGGTTTCGCAGTCCGAGCGGCTGCCCATCGTGGTGGTCGGTGCGCAGTCGCGTGCCCGCCTGCTTGCCGCGTGGACCGAACCCCTGATCATGACCACCCTGCTCGGCCTGCTGGTCAGCGCCATCCTGATCTGGGCGGTGCGGCGGTTCTCGCAGCAGTACTTCTCGCCGGCGACCGCGCTGCTGGCGGCCATCCGGCGCGGCGAACTGCGTGTCGCCTACCATCCGCAGATCCGCCTGTCCGACGGACATTGCATCGGTGCCGAACTGCTGGTGCGCTGGCCCGATCAGAACGAACCGGTCATGAGTACCGACGACCTGGTGCATCTGGCCGAGCATTCGGGCTTCGAACACGAAATCACGGCGCGTGTGCTGCGCACCGCGGTATCGGAAATCGGCGATCTGCTGCAGCGCCGGCCCGAACTGACGGTATCGCTGAACCTGGCGTCACACGACCTGGAGCGTGGCGGTCTGGCCGAACTGCTGTCCGACGCGCTCGACGGCAATGGCATCCGGCGCAGCCAGATCGAGCTCGAACTGACCGAGCGCAACCTGATACAGGCGGGTTCCGCCGGTCTCGTGCTGGAGGAACTGCGCGGGCAGGGTCACCGCGTGCTGCTCGACGATTTCGGCACCGGCTATTCCAGCCTGTCCTACCTGGACGATCTGCCGGTCGATGCGCTGAAGATAGACCGCGCGTTCGTCAGCATCATCGGCGCCGATTCGCCGCATGCGCCGCTGGTGCCGCACATCGCGGAGATCGCGCGCGCGCGCAAGCTGCAGATGGTGGCCGAGGGCGTCGAGACGGAACATCAGGCGGCCTATCTGCGCGAACAGGGTGTCGAGATCGCACAGGGCTTCCTGTACGCCCGCCCGATGGACGCCGCCGAATTCCGCGACTTCCTCGCGACCCACCCGTGACGCGCAGCCCGGTGCGTGCCGGCGCCACAGTGGGTGTCAGCGGTCCGGAACGTCGCGCAGGTTTACTACCGGCTGCGTGCCGAAGGCTTCCGACAGCAGGTAGTCGAGCAGACGGCGCGCGCAGTCCGCGGGGCTGGACAGCAGGCCGTCACGCGCAAGCGCTTCGAAACGCGCTTTCTGCGGAAAGTTTTCGGATGGCGTCGCACGTATTTCCGCCTGCATCGCGGTATCGACCACGCCCGGCGCGACGCTGACGATGCGTGTGCCGGCAGGCGCGTCGAGCGCGGCCGCCCGGGCATGCTGATCCAGCGCCGCCTTGCTGGCGCAGTAGATCGACCAGCCGGCATACGGTGTCTGTGCCGCACCGCTGGATACATGCAGGATGCGCCGCTCGCGCGCCTGCGGGCTGGCGGCGACCAGCGCGTCGGCCAGCATCAGCGGAGCGGCGATGTCGAGTGCCAGCGCAGGTGCAATCCGCCCGGCGCCCTGGGCACCCAGCGGATGCACCGGCCCGAGCGTGCCGGCGTTGTTGATCAGCAGCACGCGGTCGCAGCCGGCCAGAAAATGGCACAGCGTTTCGCCGGTCAGCCAGTCGGCCAGTGCAGCCGTATCGCACAGGTCCAGGCAGACCTGCGTGATGTCGCCGCTGTCGTGCGGCAGGTCACGCCGGCTGCGCGCCAGGGCCAGCACCGGCACGCCGCGGGCCCGCAGCGCATCCAGGATTGCGGCGCCAAGTCCGCGGCTGTGGCCGGTCAGTACGGCTTTCATGTTGTCGATCTCCGGAGCGGGACGGCATGATCCGACGGCGCATGCGGGTGCGGCAAGCCGCGCGGCTTGCCGCACCGGTTTCCGGGACTGCCGGCAGATCGGCTACGGACCTGTTTTTGATGATAAAAGACAGTTGTTCCGGCCGGGCTGCGACGTGGCGACCGACCTGCGGTGGCCTCGGGAATGGCGCGTATCGATTTTTCACAATGAATGAAAGACCGCTAACGTACACTGGGGAAAATTCCCGCAATATATTCAATAGTTTAGTGTGCCCGAACCGACCTGAAGCCGTGCTTCACGGTCGGTGTCATCGTGCGCGCGAAAGACCGGTGGCAAAGTGACAGCATTGCATTGCATGGTATTCGTCGCCCGGCGAAGCATGTCGGGATCTTGTTCGTGAAAACACTGCTTCGACTGCTGTTGCTGCTCGCATTCGCAACGGGGGCTGCTGCAATCGGCGCCGAGCCGGCTTCAACGTCCGTGGTGGACGTCGTGCGGGCCACCGGCGACGTGGCCTCGACGCACGATGCGGCGAGCGTCGGGAGCGATGCGCCGGTCACGTTCGCGGAAATCTGGCGTGATCACAGGTCCTTCATGTTCGCGCTGCTCGGGACTTCGGCCGCGGCGGTGTTCCTGCTGCTGCTGCTGATGCTGCATGTGTTGCGCCTGCGCCATGCGCGTCGGGATGCCGAGCGCCATGCAGTGCAGCTTGCCGAGAAACACAACGAATTGCGCACCCTTCTGGACGCCATACCGGACATGGTGTGGCTGAAGAATCCGCAAGGACGCTACCTGTTCTGCAATCCGGCATTCGAACGTCTCTACGGGACGCCGGAAAACCTCATCGTCGGGCGCGACGACGACGAATTCGTCGATCATGACCTTGCGGAATTCTTTCGCGAGCACGACCGCATCGCCGCCGAGGCAGGCAGTCCGACCACCAATGAAGAGTGGCTGACCCATCGCGCAGACGGTTACTGCGGTCTCTACCAGACCACCAAGACGCCGGTGCGCGACTCGGCCGGCAGGCTGATCGGCGTGCTCGGCGTGGCGCGCGACATCACCCGGATGCGCGAGGCAAAGCTTGCGCTGGCCAAGCGGGCTGATGAACAGAACTGCCTGCATGAAGTGTTCCGCGCGACCGAAGACCTGCAGCGTCCGCTCGACGAGATGCTGCAGGCGGTGGCCGTTCTGCTGCCCGCGGGCTGGCAGTCGCCGGACTCCGCGGCGGCGTGCGTCGAACTGGATGGCCAGCGTCACTGCTCGCCGGGATTTCGCGAGTGCGATGGCATGCAGGTGGCACACATCCGCATCGACGACACCGTGCGCGGATGCGTGATCGTGGCCTATCCGGACGGTCTGCCGGCACACGAGCAGCGCCTGTACGTCGAGGAGGAGCGTGTACTGCTGCACGCGGTGGCGGACAGGCTGGCCAGCACCATCCGCCATCGGGAAGATGACGCTGCCGCGCGCCGGCGGGAGGAGATATTCCACGCCATCGTGTCTCAGGCGGCCGATTCCATCACCCTGGTCGATGCGGAAACGCTGCGCTTCGTCGAATTCAACGATGCCGCATGCACCAGTCTCGGCTACAGCCGCGAGGAATTCGCGAATCTGACGCTGGCCGACATCCAGGTCGATGTCGATGCCATGACGGTCATGCGACGCATAAACAGTGTCACCGCGGCCGGTTCCGCACAGTTCGACACGCAGCGCCGGCGCAAGGACGGTACGACGTGCGATACCCATGTCAGCCTGCAGATGATCAGCCTGCAGGGGCGCCGCTATCTGTCCATCATCTGGGCCGACATCACCGAGCGCGTGCAGATGCAGGCGCTGTTGGAAACCAAGCACCGGCGCCTGCAGGACATCATCGACGCGACCCATGCCGGTACCTGGGAGTGGAATCTGCAGACCGGCAACGCGGTATTCAACGATCGCTGGGCCGAGATTTTCGGCTATCAGCTGTCCGAGCTCCAGCCGTTCACAGTCGAAAGCTGGGAGCGCTTCGTGCACCCGGACGATCTGAAGCGCGCCAACGAGGCACTGCGGCGCCACCTTGCTGGCGAGACCGACTATTACATATGCGATGTGCGCATGAAGCATCGCGACGGGCACTGGGTGTGGGTGGTTGACCACGGCCGGGTCACGCAGCGTGACGCGGATGGTCGACCGCTGATCATCACCGGCACCCATGTCGACGTCACCGAGCGGCGCGCGGCCGAGCAGGGTCTGCGCGACAGCGAGGAGCGCTTCCGCAAGCTGTTCGAGGATACGCGCGACGCCGTGCTGCTGATGATCGATGACCGCTTCGTCGACGGCAACCGTGCGGCGCTGGCCATGCTGGGCCTGGACAGCATCGAGCAGCTGAAGGACCGGACGCCGCTTGATTTCTCGCCGGAACGTCAGCCTGACGGGCAGCTGTCGGCGGACAAGGCATCGGAGGAGATCAAACGGGCATTCGAACAGGACGCCAATAAGTTCGAATGGGAGCATGTCCGCGCCGACGGCAGGCACTTCTTCGCCGAGGTCATGCTGACGCCGATCCGCTATGGCGAGCGCCAGCTGCTGCACGCGGTGATGCGCGACATCACCGACAAGAAGCTGGCGGCGGCCGAGCTGGAGTCGCACCGTCACCATCTGGAAGAACTGGTGCGCTCGCGTACCGCGGAACTGGAACAGGCCAGGCTCGATGCCGAAGCGGCAAACCGCGCCAAGAGTACCTTCCTGGCCAACATGAGCCATGAAATCCGCACGCCGATGAACGCCATCCTCGGCTTCACGCATCTGCTGAACCTGGAGCTGACCAAGCCTTCGCAGATGTCCAAGCTGGACAAGATCGCCGGCTCGGCGCGTCACCTGCTGGGCATCATCGACGACATCCTCGATCTGTCGAAGATCGAAGCCGACCGGCTGCAGCTCGAGGAAACGCACATGAATGTCGTGGCAACGCTCGACCATGTGCGCAGCATGATGCACGACCGCATAGAGTCCAGGCAGCTGACGCTGATCGAGGACACCGACCCGCGCCTGTCCTCGCTGGCATTGATCGGGGATCCGCTGCGTCTGGGTCAGGTGCTGATCAACTATCTCAGCAATGCAGCCAAGTTCACCGAGCACGGCAGCGTCACGCTGCGTGCGCGGCTGCTCCAGGAAACGGCCGAGGATGTCGTCCTGCGCTTCGAAGTCCAGGACACGGGCATCGGTATCACCCCGGAACAGCAGGCGCACCTGTTCGTGCCGTTCGAACAGGCCGAAACCTCGACCACGCGCAAGTATGGTGGCACCGGGCTGGGCCTGGTGATCAGCCGGCGCCTGGCGCGCCTGATGGGCGGCGACGCCGGTGTCGACAGCATGCCGGGCCACGGCAGCACCTTCTGGTTCACCGCGCGCCTGAAACGTGCGACAACACCGGTCCGGGTCGAGGTGCAGACGGAGAGCGGCGCGCTTCGTCGTGGCGCACACGTACTGCTCGCCGAAGACAATCCGATCAACCAGGAGATGGCCAGGGCGCTGCTCGAGAGTGCCGGTCTGCTGGTCGATGTGGCCGGCGATGGCGCCGAGGCGGTCCGGCTGGTGCAGTCCGGACGTTACGACCTCGTGCTGATGGACATGCAGATGCCGGTGATGGACGGCCTGGAGGCAACGCGCCGGATCCGGTCGCTCGAGACTGGCGGCAAGCTGCCGATACTCGCGATGACGGCCAATGCCTTCTCGGAAGACCGCAAGCGCTGCATCGATGCCGGCATGAACGGGCATCTGGTGAAACCGGTGGACCCGGAAAGGCTGTTCGCCGCCATCGCGCACTGGATTCCGCAACACCGCACCGACGGTGCCGCGATGGCCGCACCGCTTGCCGCACACGATGCGGCCACCATCGACGAAGCCGTCCTGCCCCGGATAGACCAGAGCGTGGGCATGAAGTACTTCGGCGGTCGCGAGGCACTCTATCAGCGTGCGCTGGGGCAGTTCGTTCCGCTGCACGGCGACGACCCGACCCGGCTGCGGCAAGCGCTCGAGGCCGGCGACCGGGTGACCGCCGAGCGCATTGCCCACACGCTGAAGAGTACGTCCGCCATGCTGGGCGCGGACACGCTGCGCCGGCTGGTGACCGCGCTGGAGCTCAGCCTGCATGACGGCGTTGCCGCCGAGCTGCTGAACGGGGACATCGACCGGGTCGGCGAGGAACTGGCCGCGGTCTGTGCGGAGGTGGCCCGGCTGCTGCCGGAGGCTGAAACGGCCGGTTGAAGCTTTCGCTCCGGCCGGCCACATGCGAGCTGTGCGCGCGGTGATCGCTTGCGTGTGTCACGTCGCCGCACCGTCTGCCCTCGGTGCAGCCGTCACTCCCGCACCGCATGCCGGGTCTGCCTTGTCGAAACGGTCGGGCTGGTGCTGCCGGATTTCATCGCTGACCTGACTGGCCCCGCCAGCTTGCCTCACGGCACCGGCCCGGTCCGATCCGGGGTGCCGGACCGGCGCGCGATGCGCTGCAGTCCCGGGCGCACGAGAAGAAAGCCGCGATACGCCAGTTCGAGCAGCGACGCGGCGCCCGGCAGCGCAGCCAGCCGGGCCAGCCAGCGCCAGCCGGGCAGTGCAGCCCACAGCGCGATGAAAGCGCGTGCGCCGCTCAGCAGCCGGCCGTTGCCCTGCCTGATGTGGAAGCGGGAAAGAAGGGCGGCGCGCTGCCCGTCCGGCAACGGTGTCAGCAGCGGATCGCTGACGTCGCGCCAGCGTACCGGGTGCAGCGGCGTGAGGCTGCGGTAAAGCGCGATTTCGCGCCGGCACAGCGGGCAACTGCCGTCGTACAGAACCTCGATTGCGCCGCCGCCATCAGCGGATGGCGCCGCATGCCGGGGCGCTTCGTCAGTGGGCGGCGTGGGGTTCCTGTGTCGCGTCGGTGCCATCGAAGTCGTCCTCGAATCCTGCGTGCTGGCTGTGAACGTTTCAAGACGTGGCAGCACGAGAATCGTTCAATCGGATCCTTCATCTGCAGTCCTGCTGTCGGTTGATCCGCGGCTTCGTGCTAACCTCCGGCCGCCATCGGGGCGGGGTTGCTTCCGGACGGATGCGGGCGTGTGCGAACGGACGCCGCCCGTCCGTGCTTCCGCTCCGGCTGGATACTCGAGCCCGCCGCCTCCGGACCGATCGGCGGCCCCGGCCATTCACCCCCTTCCGACCGGCCCAGGTACTGATCATGGAAGCACTCATCATTTCGACCGGTGTGGTCGCTCTCGCCGAAATCGGCGACAAGACCCAGCTGCTCGCCTTCATCCTCGCGGCGCGTTTCAAGAAACCGCTGCCCATCATCGCCGGCATCCTGTGTGCCACCGTGGTCAATCACGGCCTGGCCGGTGCGCTCGGCGCCTGGATCACCTCGGTACTCAGTCCGGAAGTGCTGCGCTGGGTGCTCGGCCTGTCCTTCATCGGCATGGCGGTGTGGACGCTGATTCCGGACGAGATCGAGGAGGAAGAGACCAAGGTCGCAAAGCACCTCGGCGTGTTCGGCGCCACGCTGATCACTTTCTTTCTCGCTGAAATGGGCGACAAGACGCAGATCGCGACCATCGCCATGGCGGCCCACTACGCCAATCCGGTGCTGGTCGTGATGGGCACGACGCTGGGCATGCTGATCGCGGATGTGCCGGCCGTGTTCGTCGGCGACAAGTTCGGCGCACGCATTCCGATGAAGCTGGTCCACTCGATTGCGGCGGCGATCTTCGCGTTCATGGGCCTGCTCACGCTGTTCAAGATCGACAGCCTGCTGCACTGAAACGGGCGCCAGCCCTTGTCGGCCAGACGGTAAAGACCCGCTCCTCGCACGAGGGCGGGTTCTTCTTTTCCGGCGCCTGACGCGGTCGCCGTGCACCGGGCAGAAGCGGTTCTGCGCCGGTGGCCGCCGCCGAGGTCGTCATTCGATGCCGAGCGCGTGCATGACCGGCAGGGTGACCTCGAAGATTGCGCCGCCCTCGGGCCGGTTCGAAACCGTGATCCGCCCCTTGTGTCGCTGCACGATGCTCTTGCACAGCGCCAGCCCCAGCCCGGTGCCTCCGGCGCCGTTCGCGGTCCGCGAACTCTCGTAGAAGGGCTCGAAGATCGCGTCCATTTCCTTTTCCGGCACGCCGCACCCCTCGTCGATGATCTGGATGAGGACGGTATTCGACGCGCCCGCACGGCTGCTCGATTTTTCCCGGATCCTGATCGTGACGGTCGCGTGCTCCGGCGAGTATCGCAGCGCGTTGCCCAGCAGGTATTCCAGTACCTGGCGCAGGCGCGACTCGTCGCCCTGTACGCTCGGGATGGCGGATGCCCGCTCGAGCACGATTTTCTGCTGGCGGCCGGCGGCGGTTTTCGTCATCAGGCTGATGGCCTGAATGATCAGCGCCTCCGGCGAAACCATCCGGAGATCCTTTTCCGCGACGCCCGATCGCTCCTTCCAGGCATCGAACGAGAGATTCAGCAGGGATTCCGTCAGCCTGTTCAGCCGGTTTCCGGAATCGAGCACCTTGTCGAAGTAGCCGCGAACCACGTCGTCGGATTCCTTGCCCACCTTGCGCCTGCCGATGTCGGCGAGGCCCAGGATGCAGTTCAGGGGTGTGCGCATCTCGTGGCTGATGTTGGCCATGAATCGCGTCTTCACGGCATTGGCGCACTCGGCTTCCGCTCTGGCCGTCGCCAGTTCTTCCGTTCGGGCAAGCACGCACCGCTCCAGTTCGAGCTGTCGGGACTTGCGCTCCGTGATGTCCCGCGATGCGCAGCACAGGAATCGCTTCCCATCCAGCTCGATGGCCCGGGTGCTGGTTTCCACATCCAGAAGGGTGCCGTTCTGCCGCCGGATACGGGTTTCAAACACCGACCCTTCATTGCGGTCAATCATGTCCTGTATCAGCTTGCGCAAGGCGGCGTTGTCGAATTGCGCATTCCATTCGCTGATCAGGCGTTTGCCGATCGCGTCCCGGTCGAACCCGACCAGATCGAGGAAGGCGTCGTTGGCGTCGATCAGCAGGCCGCTCCGGTCGAGGATGTAGATGCCGTCGCTCGCCGTCTTCAGGATGGTTGCCAGGCGCGTGCGCTCGCGTTCGATGGCGTGCGCCGCCGCCTTGCGTTCGTCGCTGTGCTCCTGATTGAGCACCATGCTCATCACGATGACCAGGCCAAGGCCGCCGAAAAGACCCAGCGGCAAACAGTTTATGCTGCCGGTTCTCACCAGAATGGCTTCGACATAGCTCGCGGCAAACAGGCTCAGGGCGATCATCATGCCGATGTTGTTGCGGGTCGGGCTGCGGCGTACCAGACTGCTCATGGCGTACAGCATGTAGCCGAGCGCTGTCAGGTAGAACACCACGCCGAACTTGAACAGGGTGCTGACTTCGCCTTCCGGGATGATGAAGGTTTCGCCCCAGGGCAGTTCCATGACCCGGAGACTGGTGATCGAATTGAACTGGAGGCCGAAGGGGCGCGGAATGGATGCGACCATCATCAGGGCGAAGATCGCGCTGAAGCCGGTCAGCAGCCAGATCGGCCGTTTTCCGGTGTAAGCGGCCACGAACCACAGCATGCAGATGGTGAAAACGAAATTGACCGAATAGCTCCAGTGGGAATTGAAGGCGAATTCGGGGATGGACGTGGAGGTCAGCGACAATGCGTGAAAAGGTGCGACGATCGCCGAACACAGACACATCGCGGCAAAGAGAATGTGCTTGCGGTCGTCCGGCTTCCAGAACCCGACCTGGATATGCGACAGGCAGGCGTACGCACTGACGCCGGACAGCAGAAAAGCGGTCGGAGTGATCATTCTGGTTTCAGCGGCATGGCATGGAGGCGCTGCCTGAAGCGTTTTCGTTTTATCGGAGTCCGGCCTTGACGTGGATTAATGCTGCTCGGCGCCGAGGCGCTCTAATTATTGATGTCAGGCCGGACTTGCAGCGGTGTGCCGATACGGGCCCTGCGCGGCACATCGCTTCACATGGCGGGATCAGCTAACGGAAGGGCTCGGCGTGGCTTGAGGGGCTGTGACGAAAAGCCACAAAATCGGTCGTCTGGATGACCGAAAAGCAGTCGTCATGCCATGCACGCCGCAGCTCGATCAGGGTAAAAGGTGTTCCCGGTTGGCTCCGCAAACTTCCGCCAGGGAAGCGGTCAATCAGCGCGGCCGCTGCTGGTCGGCGGGTTGTCGCACCCGGTGGTGTCAGGCATTCGATCGTGCATTCGATGAGACGAGCTGAGGATGAACAAGGAAGACATGTCGTTCGGTGATGAAGGGAGGCGGCCGCAGGCGCTGCAGCCTCATCACGCGCCGGACACGCAGGCGGTGTCCGGCGACGACAGGCGGTTTCGCCTGCTGTTCGAGAACTTCGCCGATCCGATGCTGCTGCTCGATCCGGTGTCGGGCGTGTTCATCGAATGGAATGCGGCGGCCATGCGCATGCTGCGTTTTCCGGACCGGAGCGAGGTCGCCGTACTGACGCCGGCGGATATCTCGCCGCTCCGGCAGCCTGACGGCCGCACCTCGGCCGAGAAGGCAGGCGCGATGATCGCGATCGCCTTGCGCAACGGCAGCCACCGCTTCGAGTGGAACGTCTGCAGCCGCCATCGCGAAGAATTCCCGGTCGAGGTGCTGCTCACGTCGTTCGATCTGGACGGCCACCAGGTGCTGATCACGACCTGGCGAGACCTGACGTACCAGAAGCAGGCCGAGCGCAAACTGCGCGACAGCGAGGTGCGCTGGAAATTCGCGATCGAGGGCTCCGGCGATGGTCTGTGGGACTGGAACATACAGCGCGGCAATGTGTTCTTCAGCAGTCGCTGGAAGGAAACGATAGGCTACGGCGAGGACGAGATCGGCACCGGCCTGTCGGAATGGTCGTCCCGCGTGCATCCGGATGATTTCGCGCGCGTGACCGCGGACGTCAATGCTCACCTGACGGGCGCAGCGCCCCACTACATCAGCGAGTTCCGCTTCCGCGCGAAAAATGGGGAGTACCGATGGATACTCGCGCGTGGCAAGGTGATCAGCTTCGACGAATTCGGCAAGCCGGCGCGCATGGTCGGTACGCACACCGACGTGACCGAACGGCGACGTGTGCTGGCGGAACTTGAACGTGCCGAATTCGGTCATCGCGCGCTGCTCAACGCGATGGTGGATGGCGTGTTCGTGGCGCAGGACTTCTCCTTTGTGTTCGCCAATCCGGCGCTGCCGCAGATGCTCGGCTACACGCTGGAGGAATTCGTCGGACTGCGTTTCGATCAGGTGGTCTACCCCGACTTCATCGACCTCTGGGACGCGCGTTTCCGCCAGCGCATCGCCGGTGGCGACACGCTGCCCGAGCGGCAGTACGAACTGCGCTTCCTGCGCAAGGGCGGTGCGGACGCCATCTGGGTCGAACTGATCGCCTCCCGCTTCGTCTATCAGGGCGCGCCGGCGGTGCTGGGCATCGTGCGCAACATCAGCGAGAAGAAGAAGAGCGAGGAAATCATCTGGCGTCAGGCCAACTACGACGCACTGACCCAGCTGCCCAACCGCCACATGCTGCTCGACCGGCTCGCGCTGGAAATCCGCAAGTCGCGGCGCACCCGCCAGCCGCTTGCGGTGCTGTTCATCGACCTGGACCGCTTCAAGGAAATCAACGACACGCTCGGCCATCATCTGGGCGACCTGCTGCTGCAGAAGGCGTCGCAGCGACTGTTGTCCTGCCTGCGCGAAGTCGATCTGGTGGCACGCCTCGGTGGCGACGAATTCACCGTGGTGATCGCCGGTCTCGACAACCGCGATGGTGTGGAGCGCGTCGCGCAGAACATCCTGGAGGCGCTGCAGCAGCCCTTCATGCTGGAGGAGGAGCAGGTGTATGTGACCGCGTCGGTCGGCATCACCTTCTATCCGGACGACGCGGACTGCATCGAGGATCTGCTCAAGCAGGCCGACCAGGCCATGTACGACGCCAAGCATCTGGGTCGCAACCGCATGAGCTACTTCACGCCGTCGATGCAGGCGCGTGCGGAGAAACGCATGCGGCTGGTCAGCGACATGCACGTCGCTCTCGACGAGCGCCAGTTCTACCTCGTGTTCCAGCCGATCGTCGACCTGGCGACCGGGCACACGCGCAAGGCCGAGGCACTGATACGCTGGAACCATCCGGACAAGGGCGTGATTTCGCCGGCCGACTTCATCCCGATCGCCGAGGAAACCGGCCTCATCCTGCCGCTGGGCGACTGGGTGACCCGCCAGTCGATCGCGTTTGCACGGCACCTGCAGCACACATACGGAGAAACCGTCCAGATCAGCATCAACCACTCGCCGGTGCAGTTCCGCAACAAGAAGCCGCAGTATCGGACCGTGGTCGAACTGCTCGAGTGCGAGGGGCTGCCGGGTGATCTGGTTTCGGTCGAAATCACCGAGGGCACGCTGCTCGATGCCGACGAGCAGGTGCTGGACAAGCTCACGCGCATGCGCGAGGCGGGCATCCGGGTGTCGCTCGACGATTTCGGAACCGGCTATTCCTCGCTGTCCTACCTGAACAAGTTCGACATCGATTTCCTGAAGATAGACCGTTCCTTCATCAAGGGTCTGGCGCCGTTTTCGCGCGAACTGGCCTTGTGCGAGGCGATGGTCGTCATGGCGCACAAGCTGGGCATCAAGGTGATCGCCGAAGGGGTCGAAACCGCGGAGCAGCGCGACCTGCTGATCGATGCCGGCTGCGACTACGTGCAGGGTTACTACTTCTCCCGGCCGCTCACCGCAGAGGCGTTCGAGGCGTTCGTGAAGCCGCAGGCCTGAGCGCCTGTCTGCACGTCAGTGCGCGTCCGGCAGACAGGCGGCGAACAGGTCGAGCGGGCGCCGGTAGACGGCCGTCTGCACGCCCGCCAGGCCGAGTACCGAGTGGAACAGGTTGTCGTGTGACCATGGCTTCGCTGCCTCGCCGCGCAGACACGCTGGCGTCAGGCCGCCGGCGTGCTGCATCGCGGCCGACAGCCAGACCACCATCGGCACGCGGGTCTGCTCGTCCGGTGCCATCGCATACGGCATGCCGTGCAGGTAGAGCCCGCTTTCGCCCAGCGATTCGCCGTGATCCGACACATAGATCATCGCCGTCGGCTGCGCCTTGGCCTGCAGCCATTTCACGGTTTCGGCCAGAACATGGTCGGTGTAGCGCAGCGTGTTGTCGTAGGCGTTGACCAGCTGGTCGTGCGGGCATTCCTGCAGCGCACTGCTGGTGCATTCCGGCAGGAAGGGCTTGAATGCCGGCGGGCTGCGCCGGTAGTAGGCCGGGCCGTGGCTGCCCATCTGGTGCATCACCACCACCACGCCGCGCGCGCGCTGCGCCGGGTCGAGCGCGGCCAGGCGTTCGTCCAGGCCATGCAGCATCACCTCGTCGTAGCACTCGCCGTCCGGGCACAGACCCGGCACGTCGAGCGTGCGCGTAAACACATGAGGCACGTTGTCGCACAGTCCCTTGCAGCCGGACTGGTTATCCACCCAGAGCACCGCCAGCCCGGCATGCTGCAGCACGTCGAGCAGGTTCTCCTGTCGTTGCCGGCTCGCCTCGAAGGCCGCCTTGCCCAGATGCGAAAACATGCAGGGCAGCGAGGCGTGGGTGTTGGTACCGCAGGCGCGCACATTGTTGAAATAGACCAGATCGCCGGTGGCCTGCAGTGCGGCCAGTTCCGGATTGGTGTCGCGGGCGTAGCCGCCGAGCGAGAAGTTGGCGGCGCGCGCCGTCTCGCCGACCACCACCACGATCAGCGGTGCGGCGTCAGCGTCCGGCCGGTTGGCCCGTGCCACCTGCGCGTCGCTGCCGACGCTCTGCGCCGCCGCCGCCGCGCGCTGGGTGCTGCCGAGCGTGACCCGTGCCACCGCATAAAGGCTGTTCAGCGGGTTGGTCATGTAGCGCAGTTCCTTGTGGTTGCGCATGATCGACGCAATGTCCTGGAAGGCGAGCCACACCGTGCCGGCGCCCAGCAGGCAGGCCAGTGCCGCAACGCCGAGCTGGTGCGCCAGCAGCGTGCGCGTGCCGATCCGGCGGACCGGCACGCGCCACCACCAGATGCCGGGCAGCACCACGCCAACGAGCAGCGCGCCCGGCATGTGCCAGGACAGCAGGTCGCGCACCTCGCGCGCGTCGGTGTTGAACACGTTGGCGATCATCGTCGGGTCGATCACCACGCCGTAGCTGAGCATGAAGTAGCTGCTCGCGGTGGAGATCGTCATCAGCAGCACGCCGGCCGGCTTGAGCCAGCGCGGCCAGACGGTCAGGCACAGCAGCGGCACCAGCAGCGCCAGCGCCAGCACACCGTAGGCCAGTGCGCCGATCCAGCCGCGCGCGCCGCCTGTTTCTGGCAGGCGCCAGAGCGCCTGCCACAGCGGCAGGTTGCCGGCGCTGATCAGCCAGATCGCGAGGATCAGCAGCAGCCGGGTCGGATGCCAGCCGGCGGAGTCGGTCGAACGTTCGGGTTTGCGCATGCTTCGGGCAGCGGAGTTGATGCAGGTCAGTGCCGGCCGCGCATCTTGGCAGAACATTGGGCGCCGGTGGCGACGCCGTGCCGGACGGCGCCCGGCCGGGGGCTGCATGGCAGGGGGCAAGGCGAGTCAGTACAATCTTGTGCCTGGTTTCAGGCCCGTGCGTGCGGGCGCCAGGCCTGACAGGGGATTCCGATGAAGTGGGCGGTTGTTTCGATCTACCTTTTTTCCATCGTCTACGTCCATTTCCGCGGGCGCATCCGCCTGCCGGTGTTCCGCCAGCTGTTCGACCATTCGTCGCTGGTCGCACCGATGAATGTGTTCATGTATGCATTTTCGAAGGTGCCGACCGACAGCGCCTATCTGAAGGTGTCCGACTTTCCCGAACTCGCGGTGCTGCAGCAGAACTGGCAGGAAATCCGCAAGGAAGCGCTGCACCTGCTCGACCTGCAGAAGATCAAGGCGGCGGAGAAGAACGACGATGCCGGCTTCAATTCCTTCTTCAAGGCCGGCTGGAAGCGCTTCTACCTGAAGTGGTACGACGCGCAGCACCCGTCCGCGGCCGAACTGTGTCCCTACACGGTCGGCCTGCTGCGCACGCTGCCCAGCGTCAAGGCGGCGATGTTCGCCGAGCTGCCGCCCGGCGGCGTGCTGCGGCGGCATCGCGATCCTTTCGCCGGATCGCTGCGCTACCACCTGGGCCTGATGACGCCGAACGATGACCGCTGCTTCATCGAGGTCAATGGCGAGCGCTACAGCTGGCGCGACGGCGAGGGCGTCATGTTCGACGAAACCTTCATCCACCATGCCGAGAATTTCAGTGACCGCGACCGCGTCATCCTGTTCTGCGACGTCGAACGCCCGCTGCGCTACCGCTGGGCGCAGGCGGTGAACCGTTTCCTCGGTTACACGATAGTCAGTGCCGCCAGTTCGCCGAACGAAACCGGCGACGAGACCGGCGGCATCAATCGCGTGTTCCGCTTCTTCTGGCACGCCGGCGCCTACCGCCGCCGGCTGAAGAAATGGAGCCGGCCGGTCTATTACCTGGTGAAGCTTTCGCTGATCATCGCCGCCATCGCGTTCTTCCTCTGGGTGTGAGCGGATCGCGGCGGCGGTGCCCGGCGCGTCAACGCCAGGGCGCGCGGCCTGCGCTTACCTCTTTGCCGTGGCCGGCGCACACGACGTGGACTTGGTGCGGGTGAAGGTGAGGCCGTCGTCGAGCGAACGCAGCACCATGCGGCCGGCGTCCATGCTGACGATCTCTTCGTTCAGCGTCTTCTCGTTGGCGTACTCGGTGATGATCACGCCTTCCCAGACATGCCAGCGCGAGTACTGCGTGGCCGCGATGATGCTGCAGCCGGTGCCTTCGTACTCGCGGTAGATGTAGGTACCGTCCGGGTTGTAGGTTTCGCTGATCGAGATGCCCTCGTAGTCCGGGCTGTCGGTCGGGCTGATCCAGGTGCCGATCAGGCCGGCCTTCAGCGCTTCGTCCTTCTTGGTGTTCGGAGTGGGTGCGTCGGCACCCTGGGCATTCACGGCAAACGCCAGGGCGATTGCGAATAGGGATCTTTGCAGCACTAAACTTCCTCCGATTTCTGTTTCCGGCACCCGCCGGCAGCGTCCGTTCGTGCCATCCGCGGATGCGGCGACGGCAGTACGGTGCACCGGCACACGGACAGCTTCAACCCGAATACGTTGCATCAGCCGGTCCGGATGCTCGCCGGCGAACCGGTCGGTGAGCGACCGGCGCGCGCGAGGGCGGGCAATGAGGCGCCTATTTTGCTGACCGGCGACGGTCTTGCCAAGACCATCCGTCGGTCCGCGGCGAATGCACTGCATTCAGGCCGGCACGGTGATGGCCGTGCAGTGCAGGTGATGCATGACTTCGCGCAGGATCAGCAGTGCGGCCGCGAAACCGGCGTCGGCCGGCAGGCCCGGGTGCGAGGTGGGCGCACGGTGCGCCAGCGCGGCCAGCCGGCCGAAGGCCTGTTCCACCGCGTCGAGCGTCAGCGTCGATGGCGTGCTTCCGCTCACGCCGGCGGCGCGCGCGATGTCGCGCACGCAGGCGTCGGTCGAGAACAGGCCGGACGCGGGTGCGACGACGTCGCGTGCGCGCGTCACCTCGTCCTCGACCGTGGCGATCGCCTCTTCCAGCCGATGTCGAGCAGCAGCACGGTGTCCGGTT
>DATCUL010000485.1:0-2345 GCA_036567405.1 Methyloversatilis sp.
ACCGGCAGTCCGGGTGTTCCATCGCCGAAATCGCCGAGCGCGTCCAGCCTCGCCGCCAGCACGCCCAGGCCCGCCCAGGGCTGACCGGGTTCCAGCTTGCGTTTCGCCGGTGACGGCAGCGGCGTGCTCCAGGCCGGATGGTCGGCAAGAGCGCGGTAGCGCGCCAGCGCGCTGCGCAGGCTCGCATACAGCGGAATCGATGGCGCAGCCAGCTTCACCAGATCGGGCAGGCGGTGCGCGGCCCGCGCCTGCTGCAGCGCCGTTGCCGGGTCGAACACGCTGGTTGGCCGGTCGAAATGCTCGTGGATCTGTTGCGGATCGACACGGCCGGAATGCAGCTCGGTCAGATAGCGCTGCATGGCTGACGTGAGCCGGCGGTCGACGTCAGCCAGTTCGCTGGCGGCGGCGACCGGCCCGACCGTGGTCAGCGTCAGCGCACGGCGCAGCGTGGCGGCTTCGTAGTCGTCCGGCACCAGTCCGTCGGCGTCGGCGGCGGCCAGCATGTCGAGCGCCTGCCAGGCATCGGGCAGCGGCCGGCCGGCGGCGAACCAGGACAGGCTGTCGGCCGGCGGCTGAGCGTGGCCGGCAAGTGTCAGGCCGCACAGTACGAGCAGGACGAACCAGTGCTTCAGCGGCATCGCGGCACCGGCAGTAAGGGGAGACGGGGCATCCGGATCAGGGCTGTGTGCGGGTGAGTCCGTGTTCAGGGGTCGGCCGCATGGCCGGGTGCGTCAGTCGGGCAGCGAGCCCTTGCGTGCGAGGTCGGCTATCGGCAGCAGGTCCGCCTCGGTCAGCGTTTCCTGCGCCAGCAGCCTGTCCGCGCCCTCGTCGAGCAGGGCACGCCGTTCGCCGAGTATCGCCGTGGCGCGGGCGAACGCCTCGTCGACCAGTGCGCGGATCGCGGCGTCGATGCGCCGCGCGGTGTCGTCCGACAGGCCGCGTTCCAGCGCCATCGTGTCGGGCAGATCGAGAAAGCGCGGCTGCTGGCGCTCGTACACCACCTGGCCGACCTCGGGCGACATGCCGTAGCGGGTCACCATGTCGTGCGCGATGTCGCTCGCCTTGACCAGATCGTCGGCGGCGCCGGTCGACACCTCGCCCATCACCAGCGCCTCGGCGGCTCGCCCGCCCAGCAGTACCGCCAGCCGGTTGCGCAGTTCGCTGCGGCTGGCCAGATAGCGGTCCTCGCTCGGCCGCTGCAGGGTGTAGCCGAGTGCGCCGACGCCGCGCGGGATGATGGAAATCTTGTGCACCGGGTCGGTGCCGGGCAGCGTCATCGCGACCAGCGCGTGTCCCATCTCGTGTACCGCCACGGTGCGCCGCTCGTGGCTGCCGAGCACCCGCTGGTGGCGCTCGAGTCCGGCCACGATGCGTTCGACCGCGACCGTGAAGTCCTGCATCGCCACCGCGTCGGCACCGCGCCGCGTGGCCAGCAGCGCCGCCTCGTTAACCAGGTTGGCCAGATCGGCGCCGGCGAAGCCGGGTGTCAGCGCGGCCACCGCGTCCGGGTCAATGTCGGTGCCCAGCGTCACCTTCTTCAGATGCACGCGCAGCACGTCGGCCCGGCCCTTGCGGTCGGGCCGGTCCACCAGTACCTGACGGTCGAAGCGGCCGGCGCGCAGCAGCGCCGGGTCGAGTATTTCCGGCCGGTTGGTGGCGGCCAGGATGACCACGCCGGTCGAGGCGTCGAAGCCGTCCATCTCGGCCAGCAGCTGGTTCAGCGTCTGTTCCTTCTCGTCATGGCCACCGGTCATCGGACCGGCGCCGCGCGCGCGTCCCAGCGCGTCCAGCTCGTCGATGAAGATGATGCATGGCGCCGACGCGCGCGCCTGCTCGAACAGGTCGCGCACCCGCGCGGCGCCGACGCCGACGAACATTTCGACGAATTCGGAACCGGTGATGCTGAAGAAGGGCACGCCGGCCTCGCCCGCCATCGCACGCGCCAACAGCGTCTTGCCGGTGCCCGGTGGGCCGACCAGCAGGATGCCCTTGGGCATGTGCGCGCCCAGCCGGCCGTAGGACTTCGGGTTCTTCAGGAAGTCGACCGACTCGCGCAGCTCGGCCTTGGCTTCGTCCACGCCCGCCACGTCGTCGAAGCTCACCTTGATGTCGGTTTCCGAATGCAGTCGGGCGCGGCTCTTGCCGACCGACAGCATGCCGCCCAGCCCGCCCTGGGCCGCCATGCGCCTGGCCATGAAGCTCCACACCGCGAGCAGCAGCAGCGCCGGCACCACCCAGGACAGCAGGTCGCGCAGCAGCGTGTTCTCGACCACGCCCTCGAAGCGCACGTCGTATTCGGCCAGTTCGCGCGCCAGCTCCGGTGCCACGCGCGTGGTGACGACGCG
>DATCUL010000486.1:0-6107 GCA_036567405.1 Methyloversatilis sp.
AGCGCGCGCGAGGCGTCGCGCCGCACTTCGGCGTACTGGCGCAGCGCCGCCAGCGTGGCGGCGGACGGCGCTTCGGCGCTGAGCCGGAGGTCCGACAGGTCCTCGAAGCTCTGCTGATAGGGCAGTGCCACTTCGGTCTCGATGCGCCCGGCCAGATCGTCGAACGATCCGCCCTTGCGCTGTGCGGCGTCGAGCAGGCTGTTCCAGCGCTGCGACAGTCGCTGGTCTGCGCCGATGAAGTCGCGGATTTCCGAACGTGCCATCAGTTCCTCGCTCCAGCGGTAGCGCGGCGCGGGTATCGCGAACACCAGCACCGCGATGCCGACAATCAGCGCGACGCCGGCCAGCCACTGTCCGGACGATGCGCCGCCGCCCCGGTAGCGGCCCAGCAGTCCGGCATCGGCGGCCTTCAGCGGCCGGGCCAGCGTGGCGCCGGCCAGCAGCCCGGCGACGAAGCCGCCGATGTGGGCACCGTTGTCGATGCCGGGTATCTGGAAGCCGAGGAAGATGGTGATGGCCGCAAACACGCCGGCGCCCCAGAACAGGCGGGTGAATTCGCGTCGATCCAGCGTTTCGCGCTGCTGCCACAGAAAGCTCAGCAGCGCGCCATAGACGCCGAAGATGGCGCCTGACGCGCCGCCCGAGACGGCGCGGTCGCCCTGCACGATCAGCGACAGCAGGTTGCCGGCCAGCCCGCTGACGAAGTAGATGAACACGAAGCGTACCGAACCGAACATGCGTTCGACCAGCCGGCCGCCATCGAACAGCGAGGTCATGTTCATCGCCAGGTGGAACAGGCCGAAATGCAGGAACAGCGCGCTGCCCAGCCGCCACCACTGGCCGTCCTTGGTGGCCGGGCCGAAATTGGCGCCCCAGGCGAACTGTACGCCGTTGGACGAATGCCACAGGCCGGCGCCGAACAGCAGCATGGCGGCGAACACCGCGACATTGGCAGCGATCAGCGCGTAGGTCACCGGGATGCGGGGGCGGCGCCCGATCAGCTGGTCGAGCAGTGGAAGCGGTGCAAGGGTCACGGACGGTGGTGCGCTGGGCGGTACTTCATGCGTGGGTGACGCGAGGGTAGCACCCGCAGTGCCCCGCGTTGCCGGTCGGCACCCGTGAATCCGTGACCGGGTCGTGCGTTACATGCTCTGGCGGCCGAACTCGGTCAGGTCGAGCACGTCGCTGACCAGTTCCAGCCGCAGCAGCGGATTGCCCATTTCCATCAGCCGCTGCCGGTCCTCGTGCCCGAGCGGCAGCAGTTCGCACCAGCGGTTGGCCACCCAGCCGGCTTCGTCGAAGCGTTTCGGTTCGAGTATCGGTGACACCTCGGCCATGTTGAACACGTCGGTCATGCGCACCAGACTGGCAGCGACATAGGTCAGGTCGGACGGCACGTCCATCGGCGGGTCCGGCGGCAGCGGCACGACGTCGCCCATCCACAGCCCGTGCGGCGTCTGTTCGGTCGCGGTGATGCGGAAGCGCTGCGTGCCGCGCGTGATGACTTCGATCAGTCCCGGTTGCGGGGTGTCGTATTCGAGGATCTGCGCCATCGTGCCGACTGCGTGAAAGCGCTCGCGGACCGTGCTGCCCGGTCGCTGCACCTCGTCGCCTTCCATCAGCGACACCACGCCGAAGGGCTGCCCGGTCCGGTGGCAGTGCCTGACCATCGACAGGTAACGCACCTCGAAGATGCGCAGCGGCAGCATGCCATCGGGAAACAGCACGACGCCCAGCGGAAACAGCGGAATGGCGTCCTTGGTCAGCGATGTAGTCATGAGCGGGCCCGTTGTGCGTTATCGCGACGATGGCATCTGGTGCTCTCGTGCCGCACAGACCGGAACGGCGGTCAGCGGCAGCGTCGGAGGACGATTCCGGCTCCGGCCGGAAATGTGCCGACGATCAGCATGCTAGACCGAATGCAGCGGAATCGGTTCGCGCGAAACCTTTTTCCATCGGCCTGCTCCCGGAACGGACGCCGCACCCTACAATCGCTGCCCATGATCCGACCGCGCCCGCTGCACCGACCGCTGCCCAGTCCGTTGCGCCGACTGCTGGCGCTGTCGTTCGCGACCCTGGCGCTTGGGGGCTGCGGCGATGTCTGGAACAATCCCTATCCGGCGGCGGAAACCGGCGCCAACATCCTGTACACCGCTTTCACCGACCGGCCCAAGCATCTCGATCCGGTGCAGTCCTACAGCGAGAACGAGATCACCTTCACGGCGCAGATCTATGAGCCGCCGCTGCAGTACCACTACCTCAAGCGTCCGTTCGAACTGACCACGGCAACCGCCGCCGAGATGCCGCAGGTGCGCTATCTGGATAGCGACGGGCACGAACTGCCGGGCGACGCAGCGACGGCGGACATCGCCGAATCGGTGTACGACATCCGCATCAGGCCGGGCATCCGCTACCAGCCGCATCCGGCACTGGCGCGCGATGCCGCCGGCAACTACCTGTATCACCACGGCGGGCCGGGCGAACGGCTCACGCTGTACGACTTCGAGCAGACCGGCACGCGCGAGCTGGAGGCGGCCGACTATGTCTACCAGATCAAGCGGCTGGCCCATCCCGGGCTTCATTCGCCGATCTTCGGGCTGATGAGTGAATACATCGTCGGCCTGAAGGAACTGGGCGACGAACTGAAGGCCGCCGCAAAGTCAGCACCGCCGGGCGAATGGCTGGACCTGCGCAGGCATGCGCTGGCCGGCGCCGAGGTGGTCGACCGCCACACCTACCGCATCCGCCTGAAGGGCAAGTACCCGCAGTTCCTCTACTGGCTGGCCATGCCCTTCTTCGCGCCGGTGCCGTGGGAGGCCGACCTGTTCCACGCGCAGCCGGGCATGGCCGAGCGCAACCTGACGCTCGACTGGTACCCGGTCGGCACCGGCCCTTACATGCTCAGCCAGAACGATCCGAACGCGCGCATGGTGCTGACGCGCAATCCGAACTTCCGCGAGGAAACCTATCCGTGCGAAGGCGAGGCGGGCGACCGCGAGGCCGGGCTGCTGGCCGACTGCGGCAAGCGGCTGCCGCTGGTCGATCAGGTCGTGTTCACGCGTGAGAAGGAGCAAATCCCGTACTGGAACAAGTTCCTGCAGGGCTATTACGACGCCTCGGGCATCAGTTCCGATTCCTTCGACCAGGCGGTGCAGTTCGGCCAGACCGGCGAGGTCAGCCTGAGCGACGACATGAAGGCACAGGGCATCGCGCTGCAGACCTCGGTGTCGACCTCGACCATGTACATGGGCTTCAACATGCTCGATCCGGTGGTCGGCGGACTGGACGAGCGCGCGCGCAAGCTGCGGCAGGCGATCGGTATCGCGCTCGACCAGGAAGAGTTCATTTCGATCTTCCAGAACGGTCGTGGCGTGCCGGCGCAGTCGCCGCTGCCGCCCGGCATCTTCGGCCATCGCGACGGGCGCGAAGGCATGAATCCGGACATGTACGACTGGGCGGACGGCAAGCCGCAGCGCAAGCCGCTGGCCGAGGCGAAGCGCCTGCTGGCCGAAGCCGGCTGGCCGGACGGCCGCGACGCGAAGACCGGCGAGGCGCTGGTGGTGAATCTCGACACCACCGGCGGCGGTCTGGGCGGCAAGGCGCGCATCGACTGGCTGACCAAACAGTTCGAGCAGCTCGGCGTGCAGCTGGTGGTGCGCAGCACCGACTACAACCGCTTCCAGGAAAAGATCCGCAAGGGCGCGGCCCAGCTCTTCTTCTGGGGCTGGAACGCCGACTATCCCGATCCGGAAAACTTCCTGTTCCTGCTGTACGGACCGCAGTCGAAGGTGAAGACGCAGGGCGAGAACGCGGCCAACTACGCCAACCCGGAATTCGACCGCCTGTTCGAGCAGATGAAGGCGATGGACAACGGCGCGCCGCGCCAGGCCGTGCTCGACCGCATGCTGGCCATCCTGCGCCACGATGCGCCCTGGGTCTGGGGCTACCACCCGAAGAGCTACGGCCTTGAACACAGCTGGGTGTTCAACCGCAAGCCGTCGAACGTCGCCAACAACACGATGAAATACACCCGCATCGATCCGGTGCTGCGCGAGGCGAAGCGGCAGCAGTGGAACCGGCCGGTACGCTGGCCGCTGTTCGCCGGCGCGGCACTGCTGCTGGCGCTGATCTGGCCGGCCTGGCGGCACTGGAAGCGCACCGAACAGGCGCGCGCCGTGGGGACGCCGACATGATCGCCTACATCATCCGCCGGCTGTTCTACGCCATCCCCATCCTGATCGGGGTCAACCTGCTGACCTTCCTGCTGTTCTTCGTGGTCAACACGCCGGATGACATGGCGCGCATGCAGCTGGGCATGAAACGCGTGACGCCGGAAGCCATCGCCAAGTGGAAGGCCGAGCGCGGCTACGACAAACCGCTGGTGTGGAACGCCGACGCGCCGGGGCTGGGCAAGGCGACCGACACCATCCTGTTCGACAAGTCGGTGCGCATGTTTGCCTTCGATTTCGGCCGTGCCGACGACGGCCGCGACATCGCGCTGGAAATCCGCAGCCGCATGGGACCGAGTCTGGCCATCGCGGTGCCCACCTTCATACTCGGGTTGTTCGTCACGGTCAGCTTCGCGCTGCTGCTGGTGTTCTTCCGCAACACCGCGCTCGATGTCGGCGGCGTCGTGCTGTGCGTGGCGGCGATGTCGATTTCCGGGCTGTTCTACATCATCGGTGGCCAGTATCTGGTCAGCAAGGTATGGAATCTGGTGCCGATTTCCGGCTACGCCGGCGGGCTGGATGCCGGTCGCTTCCTGATACTGCCGGTGCTGATCAGCGTGATCGGCGGCATCGGTTCGTCGGCGCGCTGGTACCGCACGCTGTTCCTCGAGGAGATCAACAAGGACTACGTGCGCACCGCGCGCGCCAAAGGTCTGTCGGAACTGGCGGTGCTGTTCCGCCATGTGCTGAAGAACGCGATGATCCCCATCCTGACCGGCGTGGTGGTCGTCATTCCGCTGCTGTTCATGGGCTCGCTGCTGCTCGAAAGCTTCTTCGGCATTCCCGGCCTGGGCAGCTACACGATAGACGCCATCGGCGCGCAGGATTTCGCCGTGGTGCGCTCGATGGTGTTCATCGGCTCGGTGCTCTACATCGCGGGCCTGCTGCTGACCGACATTTCGTACACGCTGGTCGATCCGCGGGTGAGGCTCAATTGAAGCCCCCACGCTCACTTCGTTCCGGAAGGGCTGACTTCGCATCGTCAGACCGCCCTGCATGCCCGGCACTGCGTGCCGCGGAATGCCCGCGTTACGGAGGTCGGCTTCGCACAGCCGACCCGTTCGGCAGGCGTGGCGCGGTGTGCCACGAAACCCCATGGTACGGAGGTCGGCTTCGTACAGCCGACCCGTTCGGCAGGCGTGGCGCGGTGTGCCACGAAACCCCGTGGCACGGAGGTCGGCTTTGCACAGCCGACCCGTTCGGCAGGCGTGGCGCAGTGCGCCACGAAACCCCTGCCTCACCCACGCAGCTGGCGAAGCTTTCGCAGTTACTGCGTGCGCTGCCCGTCACGTTGGCGGGGTACTGCTGACATGGATTTCAAACCGGTACTGCTGTGGTCGGACATCCTGCTGTGGGCGCTGGTCGCCGGTGGCGTCGCGCTGGCCGTCTATTGCCGCCGCCAGGACTATCTGCGCCGTGCCTGGCGGCGGGTCGGCGAGTCGGCGGTGGCGATGGCGTCGGTTACCGTGCTGGCCGGCTTCGTGCTGGTCGGCATGCTCGACTCGCTGCACTACCAGCCGCGGCTGCCGGCGCAGGACGGGCGCACCGCGGTGCAGTACGCACCCGAGGTGCTGTCGGCGCTTGATGCGCTGCTGGCGCCGCTGCGGCTGAACCGCGAAAAGACCTACTCGGCGCCGCTGGCCACCCACGGTTTCGCGAAGGAGACGGTGGAGCGCGACGGCGTGCAGGTGCGCGACTTTCCGCGGCTGCACGCCGGTGGCGCACATCTGGCCGATCCATCGCACTACGCCGCCGATCTGGGCCGGCGCGCGGCGACTGGAGCGCTCGGCGGACTGCTGGTCTGGACGCTGCTGGCTGGCGTCGTGGTCGGTCTGGTCGCGCTGCGAGGTCGCATCCGCTATGCCGCCGCCTGCCGGG
>DATCUL010000487.1:0-28603 GCA_036567405.1 Methyloversatilis sp.
CGCATAGACCGTGCGTTCACCGATCCTGCATTTATATATGGTGTTGCTGCGCGCGTTCGGTACGGGCGCCGCCGACATGGTTCGGGCACCCGCCGGCGGTGGTGCGATCCCGGGCGGCTGCGAAGCGGGGACAGCGACCGATGCAGACTGCGGCGCACCATCCGGTCTGTCCATCAGCGCCAGCCATTCCATGGCCATCCCGGCGCCTCCGACGACAGCAATCGCGCAGATCAACGCGATTACCCGCAGATGACCGTCGTTTGACCCGGCCTTCCCATCGTATCGTCGGTTCATCTGTTCCCCGAGGTTAGCCAGCAGGGCGCATTCATGGCGCGGCGTGTCTTCATTATGCACAGCACACCGAAACAAGACTTGACCGGAATATGCAATCGGTCTGCATCGTCAATACCCACCACCACCCGCTCCACACCTTTCAGGCAGCTGCGTTCGCAGTGGCTGTTCGACGATAGGATGACCACCAACCCTGTAATACAGGGCCAAAGCTGCGACCGCGCGTACGCCGCAGCATACTCGTCAGGACTTGAACTGATCGGCATAATGCGCCAACCCACTCTTTCCGGCACGCCGATGGCCATCTTTCGTTGCAACAAATGTGGCCATGTGGCCGAAGCGCCCACCGGGCAGATCGGGACTGCGGTGCCCTGCCCGGCCTGCGACAATCGCGTGCCCGTCTACGACACGGTCAAGTTTGTACGCGAGGTACTGCAACGATATTTCGCCGTACAGGACGAACTGAAACTGTTGCGCGCCAGTCCAGCCACGGCGGAAAGTACGGCAGCGACGGCAGTGGCGGATATCGACTTTCACAACACCGATCACCTCGCCAGCGACGCCAGGCACGCCAGGATCGTGGACTGGTTCAAGCGCCGACAGATTCAGGTTCGCACCAGCCCCGACGCCGTCAACACCACGGGCTTCTTCGACGAGTTTGCAGTGGAAATCGGTGACAACTATCCGCTGCTGGGCGATGTGATCGGCAAGATCCGCTGGCATCAGCAGAAGGACATACCCACCTTCACCATCAAGCTCGGAGAACTGAGCCAGAAGGATGGCCAGGCCATCAACGCTTTCTGCAAACGCCTCCACGAACACACTTTTCTGGCGAAGTACTTCTATCAGAAGCAGGAAAAGATCGGCCGGGCCACCATCCAGTCCGTGCCGGCCATCCGCAGCTTCTTTGCCGGCGAGTGGCTGGAGTGGTACGCCCTGATGAAGCTGCTCGCCTTCTTTCAGGAGAGACAGAAAGCTTTCTCGTGCGCGCGCAACCTGTCAGTGGTCTTTCCGAACGAAGATCTGCACGAACTCGACGTGTTCTTCCTGGCGGATGGCGATACCCCGGTGTGCGTCGAATGCAAGACCGGCGAGTTCCGCCAGGACATCGAAAAGTACCTCAGGCTGCGCAAGCGCCTGGGCATAGACCGGAGCCAGTTCATCCTGTGCTGCCTTGGTCTTGATGACGAACAGGCAGCCGGCCTGAGCAGCATGTATGAACTCAGCTTCGTCAGCCCGACGGGCTTGACAGGCCACCTCGCCAAGCGGCTCTGAGCCGGGCGGGCGATTGACGACATCGCGCCGCAAGGAGCCACCGGTCCGATCGGGACCGGGAATCCGGGCGAGCGCGCGCCCGGTAGCCTTATTGCGACAGGCTATCTCGGGTGGTTGAACCCCGCCGCGGCATGTCCATGTGCGGGCCCCGCCTGAATTCCACACCCAGTGATCTGGAAAGCGCCGGCCAGCGTCATCGCATTTCGGCAGCGATGGCGTGTCGTCATCGAACCGCACGAATTCCATGGCTTCAGCGGTCTCTTCGGAGCGCATCGATCGGTGCGCGCAGATGTCCGTGTTCTGACGGGGCGCGCTAGCTGCGCGGTCCATCGGGCGATGGATGGGTTGCGCTCAGATCACCCTCTCGCCCCGAACAGTGCCGTCCCCACCCGGACAATGGTTGCCCCTTCGGCGACCGCGGCTTCCAGATCCTGTGACATGCCCATCGAAAGTGTGTCGAGATCGTGTCCACGCGCGTTCAGATCGTCGCGCAGCTGCCGTAAATGGGCAAAACGTGTCCGCTGGAGAACGACATCGTCGGTTGGTTCGGGAATGGCCATCAGCCCGCGAAGATGCACGCGCGGCAGGCGTGCAACCGCGTCGGCCAGTGCATCGAGCTCACAGGGTGCTATGCCACTTTTCGAGGCCTCGCCACTGACGTTCACTTGTATACACATGTTCAGCGGCGGCTTCGAGGCGTCGCGCTGCTCGGACAACCGTTGCGCAATCTTTTCCCGGTCGATCGAATGCACCCAGTCGAACCATGTCGCCACCTGCCGCGTCTTGTTGCTCTGAAGCGGGCCGATGAAGTGCCAGTCGAGCCGGTAGCCGGCAGCGACGAGGCGCTGCACCTTGTCGCACCCCTCCTGGACATAGTTCTCGCCGAAGGCGAACTGGCCGGCGGCGACAGCCGCGATGATGGAATCATCGGGCTTGGTCTTGCTGACCGCCAGCAACGAGATGCTCGCCGGATCGCGCCCGCAAGCGTGCGCCACGTCCGCAATGCGGTGCCGAACTGCTTGCAGGTTGTCTGAAATGCTCATCATAATGCCCTGAATTTCATCGAATTATATTTGGCCGGACGTGCTCCAGACGCCGTTCCGGCGCGTCACATCACCGCTCAGAGGTCTCGCATGGACATCACCGAACTGCTCGCGTTTTCCGTCAAGAACAAGGCTTCCGACCTTCACCTGTCTGCCGGCCTGCCACCGATGATCCGGGTGCATGGCGATGTGCGCCGCATCAACCTGCCACCGATGGAGCACAAGGATGTGCACGGCATGATCTACGACATCATGAACGACACCCAGCGCAAGGTGTACGAAGAGCACCTCGAGTGCGACTTCTCGTTCGCGGTGCCCAATCTGGCGCGTTTCCGGGTCAATGCCTTCGTGCAGAACCGTGGCGCCGGTGCGGTGTTCCGGACCATTCCGAGCAAGGTGCTGACGCTGGAAGAGCTGAAGGCACCGAAGATATTCCAGGAGATCTCGAACACGCCGCGCGGCATCGTGCTGGTCACCGGGCCGACCGGTTCCGGCAAGTCGACCACGCTGGCTGCAATGGTCGATTACATCAACGAAAACGACTATGGCCACATCCTGACGGTCGAGGATCCGATCGAATTCGTACACGAATCCAAGCGCTGCCTGATCAACCAGCGCGAGGTGGGACCACACACGCTGAGCTTTGCCAATGCGCTGCGCTCGGCACTGCGCGAGGATCCGGACGTGATCCTGGTCGGCGAAATGCGCGACCTGGAAACCATCCGCCTGGCACTGACCGCCGCTGAAACCGGTCACCTGGTGTTCGGCACGCTGCACACCTCGAGCGCCGCCAAGACCATCGACCGTATCGTCGACGTGTTCCCCGCGGAGGAAAAGGAGATGGTGCGGGCGATGCTGTCCGAGTCGCTGCGTGCGGTGATTTCGCAGACGCTGCTGAAAACCAAGGACGGCAACGGCCGCGTGGCAGCGCACGAAATCATGGTGGGCACGCCGGCCATCCGGAACCTGATCCGAGAGAACAAGATCGCGCAGATGTATTCGGCAATCCAGACCGGCCAGAACGTGGGCATGCAGACACTGGATCAGAACCTGACCGAACTGGTGCGCCGCAACGTCATCTCGACCGCCGAAGCCCGCACCCGCGCCCAGAACAAGGACGCGTTCATCGGCTGAAGGAACGCGGCCGGCCTGCAGGCCGGCTACACTGAAAAACGCAGGCGGCACAGGAAGGCACGGACTTGCTGCCGCCAGCCAGTCATGCAGATCGCCGCGGAGAGCGCAGATGGAAAGAGATCAGGCCCTGAAATTCATGTACGACCTGCTGCGCCTGATGGCGACCAAGCGCGGGTCGGACCTTTTCGTGACCGCCGGCTTCCCGCCGGCGATCAAGGTCGACGGCCGCATCGTGCCGCAGTCGAACCAGTCGCTGACCCCGCAGCATACGGCTGAGCTGGCGCGCGCCATCATGAACGACCGGCAGGCCGCCGAGTTCGAATCGACCAAGGAATGCAACTTCGCGATTTCGCCGGCCGGCATCGGCCGCTTCCGCGTCAATGCCTTCGTGCAGCAGGGCAAGATCGGCTGCGTGCTGCGCACCATCAACGCCAAGATTCCGACGCTCGACGATCTGGGCCTGCCGACCGTACTCAAGGACGTGGCGATGAGCAAGCGCGGCCTGGTCATCTTCGTCGGCGGCACCGGCACCGGCAAGACGACCTCTCTGGCCGCGCTGGTCGACTGGCGCAACACCAACAGCTACGGCCACATCATCACGATCGAGGATCCGATCGAGTACGTGCACGAACACAAGAACTGCGTGGTGACGCAACGCGAGGTCGGGCTGGACACCGCCGACTGGGAAATCGCGCTGAAGAACACGCTGCGCCAGGCACCCGACGTCATCCTGATGGGTGAAATCCGCGATCGCGAAACGATGGAGCACGCGATCCAGTTCGCCGAAACCGGTCACCTGTGCCTGGCCACGCTGCACGCCAACAGCTCGAACCAGGCGATCGACCGCATCATCAACTTCTTCCCCGAGAACAAGCGCGAACAACTGCTGATGGACCTGTCGCTGAACCTGCGCGCGATGATTTCGCAACGTCTGGTGCCGCTCAAGGAAGGCAAGGGCCGCGCCGCGGCGATCGAGGTGATGCTCAATTCACCGCTGATCGCCGACCACATCTTCAAGGGCAATATCGGCGAGATCAAGGATGTGATGAAGCGTTCGCGCGAACTGGGCATGCAGACCTTCGACCAGTCGCTGTTCGACCTGTACGAGGCCGGTCGCATCAATTACGAGGACGCGCTGCGCAACGCCGATTCGGTCAACGATCTGCGCCTGCAGATCAAGCTCAACAGCAAGGAAGCGCAGGACCGCAACCTGAACGTGACCTCGGGACTGGATCTGGTCTGACGCGCCGGCTCAGAAACAGCTGGATTCCGCCATGCCCAGCCGGCAGCTCCACTGGAACTGCTCGCGCTGGTGCTTGGCGGAACGCTGGAACATCACGGTGGGTTCGTTCAGGACGGCGTCCGGCAGCGGAAAGTCGAGCCTTGCGCCGGAACTGTTGGTAAAGAAGCGCACGAAGCAGGACGCCACTCTGTCGGCGCACACTTCGTCGATGATGCGCCGGTAGTAGTCGCCGTCGCGTGCCGACGCTTCCGGCACGACCACGAACTGCAGCAACCCGAGCCGCCCGGCCAGTGTCCAGTTGTCCGGGCTGTCGGCCCGGACGACTGCCGGCAGCAGACACGCCGCCATCAGCGCACGGCACACCGTCTTTCGCGCCCACGTCTTCACCGACGTCTCCTCATTCGGCAGGCGGCACTCCGGCGCGCGGCGCGCGCAGACTGCCCTCGACCATGCGGTATTCGTACAGCCGGCATTCCAGCGCACCGTTGTACAGCGGCGTACGGCGGCTGGCCTTCAGCTTGATCAGCTTCGGGAAGTCGGTATCAGCAGTGATGAACAGGCAGCGCCAGCCGCTGTAGCGCTGTTTCAGCAGGTCGCCCAGCTTCGGATAGAAGGTGGCCAACTCCTGCTTTTCGCCGATCCGCTCGCCATAGGGCGGATTGGTCACCATCACGCCGCGGTCGGCCGGCGACTCGCGCTGCAGCACGTCCGCTCCCTCGACCCGCACCACCCACGGCAGTTTCGCCGCCTGCAGGTTTTCCTTGCAGCGAGCGACTTCGCGACCGGCGATGTCCGAACCAAAGATCGGCAGTTCGCGCGGCGGCTGCGCACGGCCGGCGGCGGCATCGCGCACCGACGCCCATGCGGTCGGGCTGAAGGTGTCGAGCTTCTCGAAGCCGAAACTGCGACCCAGCCCGGGCGCGATGTCCAGCGCCATCTGTGCCGCCTCGATCAGGAACGTGCCGCTGCCGCACATCGGATCGAAGAAGGGTTCGACCCTGTCCCAACCCGACAGCATGATGATGCCGGCGGCCAGGTTTTCCTTCAGCGGCGCCTCGACGTGGGCGACCTTGAAGCCGCGCTTGTACAGCGGATCGCCCGAAGTATCGAGATAGAGCGTGGCTTCCCGGTCGGTCAGGAACACGTGCACGCGTACGTCCGGATTCGCGGTGTCGATGCTCGGACGCGAGCGCGTCTGTTCGCGCATGCGGTCACAGATCGCGTCCTTCACGCGCAAGGTGACGAAATCGACGCTCTTCAGCGGCGAGCGCACCGCAGTGGTGTACACGCGCAAGGTACGGCGCGGCGAAAACCAGCGCTCCCACGTCAGACCGTAGGCCAGCTTGAAAATGTCGTCTTCCTTGCGGTAGGGGCCGTGCCCGACCCGCCACAGCACACGGGTGGCGATTCGGCTTTCCAGATTGACCACATAGACCAGCTTCCAGTCACCCTGGAAGGCAACGCCGCCGGGCACCACTTTCACATCCTGCGCGCCCAGGCGGGTCAGTTCGTCCGCCAGCACCGCTTCGAGGCCGCGTGGACAGGGCGAGAAGAACTGCTGGCCGGACAGCGGCAGCGCCTGCGGCTCCTGCCCGTTGCGCGCGACACGGCGGACCGCGCGCACGCCGGGTCTGGGAGAGGAGGGATTCGGATTCGTCATGGCGTCAGAAAGGTTTGAGCACGACCAGCAGCACGACGGCAAACAGCACCATGACAGGCGCTTCATTGAACCAGCGATACCAGACGTGGCTGCGTGCGTTGCGACCGGCTTCGAAGTCGCGCAGCAGGCGCGCGCAGTAATGGTGATAACCCACCAGCAGCAGTACCAGCGTCAGCTTGGCGTGCAGCCAGCCGCCGGCAATGTGTTCGCCCAGCCAAAGCCACATGCCGAAACCGATCGCCAGCCCGGCGAGCGGCCCCATGAAGCGCAGCAGCTTGCGCGACATCAGCAGCAGGCGGTCGCGCACCGCCGTCTCGTCCGGGCCGAGCATCGCCAGATTGACGAAGATGCGCGGCAGGTAGAACAGGCCGGCAAACCAGCTGGTGACAAAAACGATATGCAGGGCCTTGGCCCACAGGTAGGAGCTTTGCATGGCTGGAGTGTGATCAGGAGGATGGATGGAGGGCAAGCGCCCGCGCGAGCACGACATCGACGTCCGGGCTGTGCAGCTTCAGGCGCAATTCGCGCTTCATGCGGCGGTTGTCGAGCACGCGCGATTCGCTCATGAAGGAAAGGGTCATCGGACTGAGCCGCGACCGCGCCTCGTCACGCGTTACCCGCGGCGGCCGCTGCAGCACGAAGGCATCGGCCACGCGGTCGAAATAGTCACCCATCTTCAGCCGCGTATCGTCGCTGGCATTGAAGGTACGGCCGCCGCGCGCCCGATGCAGTGCTGCCCAGGCGAGCCGGGCGAGATCGGCTGCATCGATGTGGTTGGTGTGCACGTCCTCATCCGCGCGCAGCACCGGATCAGCGCGTCCGAGCCGGTCCAGCGGCAGGCGGTCGGCACCGTATATGCCCGGCGCGCGCAGGATGGACACCGCAACGCCACGGCGGGCGAGCGCACGGACCGCACGCTCGGCATCGACACGGCGGGCAGCGCGTGCACTGGCTGCACGCAGCGGACGGGTTTCCGGCACCAGCGCGCCGGCGCAGTCGCCATAGACGCCGCTGGTGCTGATGTAGCACAACCGGCGCACGCGGCGCGTGCGCAGCAGCGCCTGCACCAGGCGGCGGCTGCGCATGTCGCGCCCGTCACCGCTGGCCGGCGGCGCGAAATGCCAGACCCAGGGCGCGAGCGCGGCGACACGGCGCAGGCTGGCCGCATCATCGAGATCGGCGCGCACGCAACGCACACCGAATGCGCGCAGTTCCGTCGCCGCCTGCGCGTTGCGCACCACCGCCCAGATACGCACCCGACGCGCGAGCCACGGCAATGCGCGCCGCGCAACGTCGCCACAGCCTACAATCACGAGCCTTGACCGTCTGCCGCACCACCCTGTCGGGGCCGTGCGCCGTGGTCGCTTTACCTTGTTCATTACCGGATTGTCTCACGCTGCCATGTCCTATCAGGTCACCCTTCAACCCAGCCAGCACAGCTTCACCACCGACTCCGAAACCCGCCTGCTCGATGCAGCGCTGTCGGCCGGCTTCAACCTGCCTTACGGCTGCCGTAACGGCGCCTGCGGATCCTGCAAAGGCAAGATCCTGTCCGGCAGCGTCGACTACGGCAAATACCAGGCTGCCAAGCTGACCGACGACGAGAAGGCGCAGGGATTCGCGCTGTTCTGCTGCGCCACCGCGCGTTCGGATCTGGTGCTGGAATGCCGCGAGGTCGGCGGCCTGAAGGACATCGCCGTGCGCACGCTGCCAACCCGCGTGCAGAAGCTCGAACGGGTGGCCCCCGACGTGATGGTGCTCAGCCTCAAGCTGCCGGCCAACGAGCGCCTGCAGTACCTGGCCGGGCAGTACATCGATTTCCTGCTGCGCGATGGCAAGCGGCGCAGCTTCTCGATCGCCAACGCGCCGCACGACGACGAATTCATCACGCTGCACATCCGCGAAGTGCCGGGCGGCCAGTTCACCGGCCACGTGTTCGGAGCGATGAAGGAACGCGACATCCTGCGTTTCGAAGGGCCTCTGGGCAGCTTCTTCCTGCGCGAGGACGTCGAGCGCCCGGTCCTGCTGGTGGCCGGGGGCACCGGCTTCGCGCCGATCAAGGCCATCGTCGAGCACATGATCGAAACCGGCTACCGGCAGCCAGTCACGCTGTACTGGGGCGCGCGCACCAAGCAGGATCTGTACATGCACGACCTGGCAAGCAGCTGGGTGGAGCGGCTGCCGGGCCTGCGCTACGTCCCGGTGCTGTCGGAGCCGGCGGCGGACGACGCATGGACCGGCCGCACCGGCTTCGTGCACCAGGCGGTAATGGCCGACCTGCCCGATCTGTCCGGACATCAGGTGTATGCCTGCGGCGGGCCAGCGATGATCGATGCCGCAAAGGCCGACTTCACCCAGCGCTGCAATCTGCCGATAGAACATTTCCACGCCGATTCATTTACCTATTCCCCGCAATGAGCCAGGACGTCTTTTTCACCCGCGAACCGGTCATCAACAAGCAGCGCGCCATCACGGCGACGCGGCTGCGCGTGCATGCGCCGTCATGCGCCGACGCGGTCGCCGCGCTGGACGCCATCGGCGAGGACTGGCCGCCGGCTCGCCCGGTGTTCGTCGGTCTGGAAGGCTGCGCGCCCGACAGCAGCCTGGCCGACTGGATCGCGCCTGAAGGCGCGATGATGGAAATCGCTGCCAGGCAACTTGCCGACCGGGGCTGCGCCGATGCGACACTGCAGCTGGCGCAGGCCGGCACGCCGCTGGTGCTGGCCGACTACAAGGTCGGCACCGAAATACCGACCGGCCTGAGTTTCCGCTTCGTGATGGCCGACGCGCGCGTGCAGCCGGTCACCATCCGGGTACCGGGCATCCTGCTGGCCACCGGCGTTGCCGACCCGGTCGCGTTCGATGTCGCGGTCAAGGCCGGCTACGGCGGCGCGACCGGCTGGTTCTTCAAGGCCAACCAGACTGTGGCAAAAAAGCTGGCGCCTGCGCACGCGCAGATCGTGCGCGTACTCAACCTGGTGCGCCGCAACGCCGATCCGAAGCAGATCGAGGACGCACTCAAGCAGGATGTGGCGCTGTCCTTCAAGCTGCTGCGCTACATCAATTCGGCCGGCTTCGGCCTGATGTGCCAGGTGCAGTCCTTCCGCCACGCGGTGGTCATCCTGGGTTACGAAAAGCTGAACAAGTGGCTGTCGCTGCTGCTGGTGACCGCCGGCAAGGATCCGTCGGCACCGGCGCTGATGCAGGCGGCGATCGCCCGCGGACGGCTGATGGAAGTGCTGGGACAGGAGTTTTTCCCGCGCGAGGAACACGACAACCTGTTCATCACCGGTGCCTTCTCGCTGCTCGACAAGCTGCTCGGTGCACCGATGGACAAGGTGCTCGAGGAAATGACGCTGCCGGACACGATCAGCGATGCGCTGCTCGGCCAGGACGGCGCCTACACGCCCTTCCTGAAGCTGGCCTGCGCCTGCGAGGAAGCCACGGCAAGCTCGCTCGCCGCACTGACGCAATCGCTCGGCTTGCGTGCCGATGCGGTCAATCGCGCGCAGATGTCGGCGCTGAAGTTCGCAGACACGCTGGAGTTCTGAACCGCCAGCCTGCGGGACACTACGCCTTGGACAGCGCCTTCAGTGCCTGCCGGATGCCGTCGGACACACCGATGCCCTCCGGCAGCGTGCGCAGCGCAGCCTGCGCCTCGCGGTCGCTGTAGCCCAGCGCCATCAGCGCATTCAGGATGTCGGCACCGGCATCCTGTGCCACGGCACTGGCCAGCGACACCGTCGGCAGCAGCTTGTCGCGCAGTTCCAGCAGCAGCCGTTCGGCGGTTTTCTTGCCGATGCCCGGTATCTTGGTCAGCCGTCCGGCTTCCTGAGCCGCCACCACGCGCGCCAGCTCGTCGACCGACATGCCGGACAGCACCGCCAGCGCCATGCGCGGGCCGATGCCGCTGATCTTCACCAGCTGGCGGAACGCCGCCAGCTCGGCCTGGGCACCGAAACCGAACAGGAAATGACCGTCCTCACGCACGACGAAGTGCGTATGCAGCGTCACCCGATCGCCGAGCGCCGGCAGATTGTAGAAAGTGCTCATCGGCACATCGACTTCATAGCCCACGCCCTGCACGTCGAGCAGGATGCGCGGCGGATTCTTTTCCAGCAGCGTGCCGGTGAGACGACCGATCATGGAAACTCCGGAATCAGTTGGTAAGCGCCGGCAAGCCGGCGCGGATTGTCAGCCGGCACGGCTTCCATCCACGTCGGCAGCCGACAGCGGCGCGGGAGCGCTCCGCGCCGGCGAGAGGAAATACCCGCTTCGGCCTGCGTCCAGATTCATCACCAGGCCCATCAGCAGAAAAAGCACAGGGTCGTTGAACATGTTTCCGGCGTAAAAGACGTGCGCGCCAAATGCGGCTGCGAACAATCCCAGACCGGCCACGTCGACGTCACTTCTGCGGGCACTGTGTACCAAGCGCAGGATCACGGCGAAAAACCGTGCGAAAAGAAGCGAGAAAATCGCGAGGCCGAGCCCCCCGAAGTAGTAGAAAACCTGCGCCGGCCAGAAATGGCTGCCCTTGAAAAAGACTGATCGAAAATCCGGCTCTGCGCCGAACGCCGTATCTTCCGGCGCCAAGAAGCCCGCGACGATGCGTTCCATTCTCATGATCGCCGACTTGTCCGCATAGTCCACACAAAAGATGTCACCTGCACCGAGCCGGCACAGCACGGTGTCGAACATGCGGATCAGGTGGTCAAGCCTGTTCGGAAGGATCCAGAGTGACAGCAGGACGCACAGCGGGAAGCCGACGAGGCCGAGCATTCTCAGCGACGGGCTGCTCTTCAGGTAGAGCGCGGAGGTAAGGCACGTCAATATCAACGCGAGCAAAAGCAAGGACCGACTGTTCATTCCAACCAGCACGAACGCGGCAGCGAACAGGGCCAGGCAGCAGAGCATCATCCACGGCCAACGCAAGCCGGCAGGCATCCAGCGTGAAGCTGCCAGCAGGAGCAGGCAGGGAAACACCTCGACTCCCCAACCGAACTGCAGATAGATTGCACGGCCCTCAAACAAGGGGCGCGCAGGATACGCAACCATGAAAACATGGGTGAAGCCCAGCAGAAGGCAAACCTTGGCAGCGAGATATGCGGTCAGAGATCTATCGAGCGCACGCTCGTTTTCGGGTACCGCGTGAGCAAACAGAGCCCCGATCATGTAGGGCACGACGACGGCACCGGCAAACGTGTGCAGATCGTTGGCTGTTTGCATCTTCGGCAGCAAGACAGCGCAATAACACAGCATCAGGGCGTTTTCCGCCGTAAGCCATCGCACCATGCTCCGGCCGGAGCTGCCATTCGGCATGGACACCATCAGGGACAGCAGGAACGCCAGCGCAAGCGCCGGGTAGATCGAAAATCCGAGATGAGCAGCGATCAGGCTATGCAGCGGCGCCAGAAAAATGAAGCACAGCAAGAGCGAATGAAAGAAAACTCCCCGATCAGACATTTAAGAGCATACCCATGGAACTTTCGCTTGATGTCAATTGACTCGGCGACTGAAAAAAGACGAGGAAGGTCTGCCAACGCCGGCGGCGTAAAAACGCAGACGGGAAGATGCCGACTCAAGCCAGGCGACGCGTGATGATACGCCCGCTGCGGCGCCGGCTGCCCGGACCGGCCAGCGCACCCATGCCGCGCACACCGTGTGCGTGACATATTGCACAAGCCAGTGCGTCGGCCGCGTCGGTGCCGGGTGCGGCAGTCAGTGCCAGCAGGCGCGCGACCATGAACTGCACCTGCTCCTTGTTCGCCTTGCCGTTGCCGACCACCGCCTGCTTGACCTGCAGCGCCGTGTATTCGGCCACCGGCAGCCCGCCCGCGGTCAGCGCGGACAGCGCGGCACCACGCGCCTGACCGAGCAGCAGCGTGGATTGCGGATTGACGTTCACGAACACGATTTCGACCGCAGCGTGCGTGGGCTGCCAGGTGTCGACCACTTCGCGTATGCCTTCGAACAGACTGGCGATGCGCGCCGGCAGCGGGTCGCGCTCGTTGGACGTGATGCGCCCGCTGGCCACGTAGCGCAGCCGGGCGCCATCGGTCTCGAGCACGCCGAAACCGGTCACGCGCAGCCCGGGGTCGATGCCAAGTATGCGCATCGGTCCGCTCACACCGGCCTTTCGATGGTCATTGCAGCGGCGTGCTACCGAGGTTGATGCGCTCGAGCTGTTCGCGGATGCGCATCGGATCATCGGAGCGCAGCAGCTTGAGCACGCGCGGTGCGATATCACCGCAGTCGCAGCGCAGCACCTCTCGCTTGACCTCCAGCAGTTGGGATGGATGCATCGAGAACTGGCGCAACCCCATGCCGAGCAGCAGGCGCGCGAACTGCGGCTCGCCAGCCATCTCGCCGCACACCGCGACCGGCAGTCCGGCGCGCTTGGCCTGGGCGATCACCTGCTGCACCAGTCGCAGCACGGCCGGATGCAAGGGGTCGTAAAGATGCGCGACCGCCTCGTCGGTGCGGTCGATCGCCAGCGTGTACTGGATCAGGTCGTTGGTGCCGATCGACAGGAAGTTGAAGTGATTCATCAGCGTACCGAGTGCCAGCGCCGCCGCTGGAATCTCGACCATGGCACCGATCTCGACGCGTTCGTCGAACTTGCGGCCGGCCTCGCGCAGCTGCTGCCGCGCCAGCGCGACCATGGCAAGCGCCGACTCGATCTCGTGCTGGAACGCCACCATGGGCAGCAGTATGCGTACGCGGCCGTAGTGCGATGCACGCATGATGGCGCGCAACTGCGTGACGAACATGCGCGGCTCAGCCAGGCAGTAGCGGATCGCGCGCAGACCCAGCGCCGGGTTGCCTTCGCTGCGCTGGACACCGCGCAAGGCCTTGTCCGCGCCGATGTCCAGCGTGCGCAGCGTCACCGGCTTGCCCTTCATCGCCTGTACCACGCTGCGGTAGGCCTCGAACTGCTCATCCTCATCCGGCAGGTTGTCGCGGTTCAGGAACAGGAATTCGGTGCGGAACAGGCCGATGCCGTCGGCTTCGACCTCCTTGACCTGCTCGACATCCTGCGGCAGCTCGATGTTGGCGTACAGCTGCACCAGTTCGCCGTCCAGCGTGGTCGCAACACCGCCGGCCAGGCGCTTGAGCTTGGAGCGCTCGATCTCGATCTCGCGCGCGCGCAGCCGGTATTCCTCGAGAATGCGCTCGTCGGGATTGATGATCAGCACGCCGCGCAGGCCATCGACGATGAGCATGTCCTCGTCCTGGATCAGCGTGCGCGCGTGATGCATGCCGACCAGCGCCGGTATGGCCAGACTGCGGGCGACGATCGCGGTATGCGAGGTGGCGCCGCCGAGGTCGGTGACGAAGGCGGCGATGCGCTGCGCCTTGAACTGTATCGTGTCGGCCGGCGACAGGTCGTGCGCGACCACGATGCTGTCGGTGTCGCGCCGGCGCGTGCTCATCCGGTTGCGCTTGCCGGCCAGTGCCTTGACCACGCGCTCGACCACCTGCACCACGTCGGCGCTGCGGCTGCGCAGATAGGCGTCGTCGATCTGCTCGAACTGCTCGACCAGACGGTCCATCTGGCGCTTGATCGCCCATTCGGCGTTGCAGCGACGGGTACGGATGAAGTCGCCCGCCTCGTCGAGCAGCATCGGATCGTCGAGGATCATGCTGTGCAGGTCGACAAAGGCCAGCAGTTCGCTGCGTGCCTCGGTACTTTCGGCCAGCACGCTGCTGCGCAGCTCGACCAGCTCGGCACGCACCGTGTCGAAGGCGCGCCCGAGCCGCGTCACCTCGTCCTCGACCCGGCGACGCTGTACGCCGTAATGGGCAACCTCCAGCGTGGCGTGCGACACCAGGTAGGCGTGGCCGATCGCGATGCCGCCCGATACGGCCAGGCCGTGCAGCGTGAAGGTCACGTCATTCGCCCTCGCCGAACTTGTCCTCGATCAGCGCGACCAGCGCACTCATGGCAGCATCCGCGTCAGGGCCTTCAGTCTCTATCGTGACCGTGCTGCCCTTGGCTGCCGCCAGCATCATCACGCCCATGATGCTCTTGGCGTTGATGCGCCGGCCGTTGCGTTCAAGCCAGACCTCGCAGCCGTGGCGGCTGGCGATCTGGGTCAGCTTGGCGGACGCCCGGGCATGCAGACCGAGCTTGTTGGTGATTTCTATGTCACGTCTTGGCATCGCGCCCCACCTTTATGGCCATCACTCCGTCCCGTCCTCCGCTGACTGCCCTGTTGACCAGACCGGGCAGGGTTTCGCGCTCGCGGTAGGTCAGGGTACGCAACAGCATAGGAAGGTTCACGCCGGCGACCGCCTCGACCTTGCCCGGCTCGCACAGCTTGAGCGCAAGGTTGGACGGGGTGGCACCGAATATATCGGTCAGCAGCAGCACGCCTTCGCCGCTGTCGACCACCGAAAGCCAGCGCCGGGCCAGCGGCAGCAGATCGAGCGGGTCGTCCTGGCCGGATACGCCGAGCTGTGCCATCTGCACCGGCCGCGAATTGAGTACGTGGCAGGCGCACTGGATCAGCGATTCGCCGTAGCTGCTGTGTGTGATCAGAAACAACCCGATCATTGTTTGTCCCCTTGTAGAGACCGCATTCTATGCGGAGCAGGCATGCTGCGCGCCGGCTCGCGGCATTCAGTCGCGCGCGCAGCGCACACACGGCACCTGGAACACGGCACGGTCTTCCAGCCGGACCGCCGTCAGCTCGCCGCCCCAAAGACAGCCGGAATCAAGCGCGATCAGTCCGTTCCCGGCACGGTAGCCCAGCGCCGACCAGTGGCCGCACACCACGGTGTGCGTGCGCCAGCGCGCATCGGCGACGTCGAACCACGGCAGGTAGCCCTCGGGCGGCTCCTCGGGCGCACCCTTGCTGCGGAATTCCATGTGCCCGTCGGCCGTGCAGAAGCGCATGCGGGTCAGCGCATTGACCACGACGCGCAGGCGGTCCCAGCCGTGCAATCCGTCCTCCCATGACGCCGGTTCGCTGCCCCACATCCGGCGCATGAATTCGTCGTGATCCGGCCCGCGCAGCGCCGCCTCGACTTCGCCGGCCAGCGCCTGCGCCTGAGGCACCTGCCACTGCGGCAGCAATCCGGCATGCACCATCGCGTATTCGCCCTCGACATGCATCATCGGCCGCCGGCGCAGCCAGTCGATCAACTCGGCGCCGTCGGGCGCATCAAGCACGTGGTGGAAGGTGTCCAGCCGGTGCAGCTTGCCGTGGCCGGCGGCGATCATCAGCAGCGACAGGTCGTGGTTGCCGAGCACGACCACCGCCGCGTCGCCGAGGTCGCGCACGAAGCGCAGCGTCTCCAGCGACTTCGGACCGCGATTGACCAGATCGCCGACAAACCACAGCCGGTCGCGCGTGCGGTCGAAGGCGCAGCGTTCGAGCAGCGCCTCAAGCGGATCGAAGCAACCCTGCAGGTCGCCGATGGCGTAGGTACTCATGCGTGATCGCTCCTGCGTCCCTCCGCCTGCTGCCCTGTCGGCAAAGGCGACGGGGCATCGTTCTGCGGCTTGTATTCCGGCACCCACTGCGCCAGTTCGCTGCGCAGCGTCGCTGCCTCGACCGGCAGGGGCCCGGACAGCCAGCGCTCAAGCCGCGCAAGCCACAGCTCATCATCGAGTGCCCGCGCCCGTGCGATGCGCACCTTGGGATGGTGTGTCGGCCGCGTCGTCTCGTCGCTGGCCAACAGTTCCTCGTACAGCTTCTCGCCCGGCCGCAGACCGGTGAATTCGATTTTGATGTCGGTCTCGGACGCGCCGGACAACCGGATCATGTCACGCGCCAGATCGGCGATGCGCACCGGTTCGCCCATGTCAAGCACGAATATTTCGCCGCCCTCGCCCATCAGCGCCGCCTGCAGCACCAGCTGCGCCGCCTCGGGAATCGACATGAAATAGCGGATGATGTCCGGATGCGTGACCGTAACCGGGCCACCGCGGCTAATCTGTTCCTGGAATTTCGGAATGACACTGCCGGCACTGCCCAGCACGTTGCCGAAGCGCACGGTGCTGTACAGGGTCTCGCCACCGCGCGCTGCAATCGCCTGACAGACCATCTCGGCAAGACGCTTGGTAGCACCCATGACGTTGACCGGATTTACCGCCTTATCGGTGGACACCAGGACGAAGCGCCGTACCCCGCAGACTTGTGCAGATCGGGCGGCCGCCAGAGTGCCGCCCACGTTGTTGCGTATCGCCTCGGCAGCATTGACGCCTTCCATCAGCGGCACGTGTTTGTAGGCAGCCGCATGAAACACAACGACCGGACGGAATCGCTGCATCGCCGCCATGAGGCAGGCCTCTTCACGCACATCGCCGATGACCGGTTCGATCGCGATGTTGGGAAACACATCGCTGAACTCCTCCTCCAGGGTGTAGAGGAAGAACTCACCACGTTCGAAGGCCACGATAGCCGACGGCGCAAACCGGGCAATCTGCCGGCACAGCTCGGAGCCGATCGAACCGCCTGCGCCGGTCACCATGATCACCTGCCCCTCGATCAGCTGCTTGAGCCGGGGAGCGTCTATGGTCACCGGATCTCGGCCAAGCAGGTCCTCGACCTCAACCTCGCGCACCGCGGCCACCGCGACCCGACCGCTGATCAGGTCATCGAAAGACGGCACCGTCATAGGCTTCACGCCAGCGCGCACGCAGGCGTTTGCCGCCTCACGCCGCCGCTCGTGCGAATCCGAAGGCATGGCGATGATGGCGTGCGAGACTTTGAGTTCGTGCGCGAATCGCTCCAGTTCGCCAATGCCGCCCAGCACCTTGAGGCCGTACAGCGTACGGTGATGCTTGGCCGTGTTGTCATCAAGCAATCCCACGACACGCCACTGGCCGGAGTGTCGCAACTCTCGCATCAGGCCAGCAGCGGTATCGCCGGCCCCCAGAATGAGCACCGGCTTGCCTTTGGCTATCAGTGAACCGAACTCCCGTTGCTCTCGCCATGCACGATAGGCGAAGCGCCCACCACCCATAAGCAGCAGCAGCAGTATGGGATCAAGCACATAGACCGAGCGCGGCACCACGCCCTTGCTCTGCAACAGCCACACCACCGCTGGGCCAAGCACCGCCACCGCCGCGATAGCCCGAACCAGACGCTGCAGGTCAGGCAAGCTGGCAAAACGCCAGATGCCCTGATAGAGCCCGAACAGCCGGAACACCAATGCCTGCGTGGCAACGATGAAGGGCATTGCGAACAACATGCCGGAAGCAAACTCATGCGGAATCGCAAAGTTGAAGCGCAGAAGAAACGCGCCCCACCAAGCAAGCACGGCGAGCGATACATCGCTGAGAAAGACGAGGGTAGAACGTGAGAAGGGCATGTCAGCGGGCGGAATCCGGATGCGTGGCTTGAAAGCGCTGCCAGTACAGGTCAATGAGCCGGGCGGCGCACGCATAGGCCACCAGCCATGCCAAGAGCACACCGCCAGCAAGCTCAGGCATCCACGCTCGCGCCAGCAGAGCCGAGCCTCCGCTGCCAGCCATGGCAACGTAACACAGCTTGGCGGTACGCGCATGACCCAGCCCCATGCGCACCATGCGCTGGTAGTAGTGGGTGCGGTGCGCCAGCCAGATCTTCTCGCCGCGCAAGGCACGCCGCAACAGCGTGAGCGAGGCATCGAAAATGAACATCGAGAAGGCGAGCAGCGGCAACCAGACCGGCCACAACCCGCGCGCCACGCCGATCAAGCCGAGCGCAGCCGCAGCAAAACCGAGCGGCACCGAGCCACCATCGCCCATGAAGATACGCGCCGGGTGCCAATTCACCCGCAGGAAGGCCAGCGCAGCCGCCGCGATGGACAGGCACAACGCAGCCATGCCGGTGTCGCCTGCGATGATGGCAGCGCCACCAAGCGTAGCGAAACCGAACAGCGCCATGCCGCCAGCCAGCCCGTCGGAACCGTCCATGAAATTGAACAGGTTGGTCATCCAAACGATGGCCGGCACGGCAGCCAGCGTCACAGGCCAACCCAGACTGTCCGGCAGCAAACAGACCGTGACAACCGTGGCCGCCACGCCATGCACCGCGAAGCGCAGCGCCGCCGACAGATTACGGAAGTCGTCGGCCAGCGAAACGCCGATCAGGAGCGCCAGCGCCACCATTAGCACCCAGCGTCCGGGCAGATCGATCAGCAGCAGTGCGCAAACACTGCCCGCCATCAACGCCAGGCCGCCGCTTCGCGGTATTGGCCGACTGTGCAGTGAACGCTCATTAGGGCAATCGAGCGCCATACGGTCACGTCCGGCGCCCAGCAGCCAGTGCAGACACAGGGTAGACACACCCCATGCGATCAGCGGCACCAACCAGGGCAACATGCTCATGAAGCGTACTCTGCGGCGACCATGGCGGTCAGCGCCTGATCCATCGTCTGCGGTGGGTACCAGCCGAGTTCGCGCCGGATGCGGCTGCTGTCCAGCACCAGCGATCCGGTCAGTCGGGCAACCGCCGCCGAACGTCCGGTGAGCGTCCCGGCGAGCCGGAGAAAAGCGACCGGCACCGGCAACAGCCGGGCAGGCCGCCCCAGCGCCCGACCGATGCGCCGGCACAGTTCCGGGGTACCGGCATCTTCCCCATCGGTGACAAAATAGGTACGCCCGGCAGCCGCCGGATGCTCGACGCAGCAGCGCAGCGCGTCGGCCAGGTTGCCGACCGCTACCAGGCTGCGGCGGTTGCATACGCAAGCCAGCGGCAAGGGCCAGCCGCGCGCCACTGCGCGCACCAGCGCACGAAAGTTGGCGCCCACACCCGGGCCGTAGACCAGTGGCGGGCGCACGATGACCACCTGCATGCCGGTGTCTGTGGAGACCTGGTGCAGCGCCTTTTCGGCCTCAAGCTTTGAAATGCCATAAGGATCGGCGGGCCGCGGAACGGTCGTCTCATCGATCGCCACGCCAGGCGGACTGGACTCACCCACCGCCTTGACCGAACTGACGAACACGAAACGACGCACACCGGCTGCGGCGGCCTCGCGTGCGAGCCGCTCGGTACCAGTGGCATTCACCGCGCGAAAAGCAGCCAGCGGGTCCACAGCACTGTCATTCATCTGATGCACCCGCGCCGCCAGGTGAATCACCGCCTGTACGCCATCGAACGCGCCACTCCAGTCGGTGCTGCCGTCAATGCGATCGACCCGGAAACCATCGCCTGAGCGCACCACCGGACTCACCTCATGGCCGGCGACGCGCAGAACGCGCCCGGTCTCGCGGCCGACAAAGCCAGTGGCTCCAGTCAACAGCACTTTCATCGGATATCCAGTGAACGATTGGTGAACTGGCTCAAGCGGCTGGCCAGCTTCACCAGGATGAACCACGGCGCCACCGGAATGTTGTGGGCGCGCACCGCGCGCCAGGCCTCAAGGTTGCCCCGCAGCACGTTACGCACGCTGGCATTGCTGGCCCCACCCGTACGCATGCGTACCCAGAACTCCGGGACAAAGCGGGTACGAATGTGATGAATGTCGAGCAGCCGCAGCGCCATATCGAAATCGGCCTGCAGCGAATAGTCGAGATTGAAGCCGCCGTGCGCCGCATACACGCTGAGGCGCGCGTAGAAGGTGGGGTGTGCAGGCATCCAGCCGCGGCGGGCGCACAGGCCGTGCTCGTACTCACGCGAGCGCCAGACGCGGCGAATCAGGTCAAGCTGCTGCGGATCGACGAAATAGAGATTGGCGTAGCAGGCGTCGAGCGTCGGGTCCGCCATGACCGCCGCGATGCGCGACAGCACGCCAGCGTGGGCGTAGACATCGTCGGAATTCAGGAAGCCAACCACATCGCCAGTAGCATGCGCCAAGCCCTTGTTCATTGCATCGTAGATGCCCCTGTCCGGCTCCGACACGAACACCTTCACATGACCGCCCTCGCGCTCGACCAGCGCCTGGGTGCCGTCGGTGGAGCCGCCGTCGATCACGATATGTTCGACATCCGGGTGGTCCTGCGCCGCCACCGAGGCCAGCGTATCGCCCAGCGTGGCAGCCGAGTTGTAGCAGACGGTGATGATGGAAATCTTCATTGGGTCATCCGGAAATCGACGCTCGGAAATAGGCGGCATCATGCCTGTCCGGGCCGCTGCGACAGCTTGAGCGAGATCAGCCGGACCAGAAGTGCGGACGCGAAGCGCAGGCGGTGGATGAGTTGCGCCATGAGGCCGTAGTGACTGCGCCCGCCGGTCGGTGACGCGTTGGCGCCATGGCGGCGGTAGAGCAGGGTCGGCTGGGTGACGAAACGGACGCTGCCGGTCGAGCTGGCGACCAGTCCGAGCCAGGTATCGTGCATCGGCAGGCCTGCCGGAAACGGCAGCGCTCTCGCCAGCAGTGCGCGGCGGAACGCCATGCAGCAGCCGAGGAAGCTGTTGCGCCACAGATTGCGCAGCACGCCCGGTCCGGATCCGCGCTGGGCGAAGAAGGACGGTGCGATCACGACCAGCGCGCCATCGGTCACCCTGCAATCGGACACCACGAGATCAGCCGATGCCAGCGCCTCGACGAATATCGTCCGCTTGTTCGGCAGCCAGACATCGTCCTGGTCACAGAGAAACACGTATTCGCCACGCGCTGCGCGCAGCGCACGCTCGAAATTCGCCACCACGCCCAGCCGACGCTCGCCGGGCAGCAGGCGGATACGCGGGTCGCTGCAGCGGTCGATGACCGCCAGCGTGCCGTCTGTCGAACAGTCATCGGCGATCACCACCTCGTCGCCGGCGTCGAGCTGTGCCAGCACCGATTCGAGCTGTTCAGCCAGGTACAGTTCGCCGTCGCAGGTGGCCATGCAGACCGAAATCATGTCCTCGACACGGCGCCGTAGGCACGACGGCACAGCCGGTAGAGAGCGACCGGCAGCAGACGCTTGAGCAGACGGTTCACCCTCATCAGGGAGGTCACCCGTGGCACATGACCGGCCATCGTCATCAGATCGAGCGCCTCGCCAGGCGCGGACGCGCGCACCGCGCGCAGCACACACTGATACACCGTGGCGTGCGGATTGCGCAGCACCGCCGCCTTCAGATCGTCGGGCGCGTGGCGCCAGCGGTCGGCATATTCGGTGTCCTCGGGCGCACGGCTGACGAAGCCGGCATCAACCACCTTGAAACCGGCCCCCTCGACCAGGGCCTGCATGTTCTTCAGCCCGAAGAAGCGGATATGGGTGCTGTCCAGCAAGCCGGCATCGCGATATTCGAAATCCTCGTCCATCAGGCAGGCGTGAATGACCGCATGGCCGACGTGCGGCAGCGAGATGACCACGCTGCCTTCGGGCGTCAGCAATGCCTCGCACGCGCGCAGCAGTTCCTGCGGCCGGTTAAGGTGTTCGAGCACGTCGGCAGCGACCAGCGCGTCGAAGCGCTGATCACCGACTTCGCCGACCCAGGCAGTCTCGTTCAGATTGGCCTGGATGACCCGCTCGCAATGGGGCGCAAGATGCGGCAGGAAGGAGGACTCCAGTTCGACCGCAGTGACACGGCTGCCCCGCTCTCTGCGCAGGCGGCGGGTGATCGACCCCGGGCCGGCACCCAGTTCAAGTACGCGCGCATCCTGCGGCACCAGGGCCAGCACGATGTCGGCGGCGTTCTCGCCCTGCCCGTAAAGCTTCTCGTAGTGATAGTTGCTCGGCTCAGCGCTTGCCATTCGGTTCCCCGGTTCTGATACCTACGCGAATCAGGGTGCGGGACACCAGCCGATCCAGTGCATTGACGTATCGCAGTATTTTACTTTTGATGAAGAAGCCGCGCAGCGCACGGTCGAACGCCGGTATCGGCTGGCGCGGCACATCACCCACCGAGAGGGGAACGGGCGACGGCTGAACCTGATAGGGGTCGAAGCGCCAGGACGAACAGTGCACCCCGGTTCCGTCCAGCCCGATGTTGCAGATGGTCGACCGTACCGGCGCCAGCGACAGCTTGCCCGCCAGAAAGAGCGATGCATGCCAGCGGATGAACCAGGAGTTGTTCCGCCCGGCAATCTGGTCGTTCAGCATGCGCATGAAATTGCCCGGACCAACCCGGTCGAAGCGTTCGGTCAGGCCACGGCTACCCAGCTGCGCCACCAGCCGGGAACCATCGGCATCGAACAGCTTCCATGCGCGTGCCCAGGTGGCCCACCCCCAACTCATCGGAAAGGGCAGCAGCAGCGTGTCCTGCATGTCCGCCGGCACCTTCACCGGATACATGTAAGCGGAGATACAGCCCACCGCCTCGTCGTCGACGTACCGATCGAGCGCATCGTTCATGTAGCGCAGGAAGTGCGGCGAGGTGATCAGGTCGTCCTCAAGCACGATGACCCGGCCGTGCCGCTCGCACAGCATCCCGGCACCGTCGATGATGGAACCGGCCAGCCCAAGGTTCTGTTCGCGCCGGATCAGAGTGACCGATGCGAAACCCTGAACGTCGCGCACACATTCCAGCACGGCCGCGTGATCTGCACGCACCGCCTCGTCACGCGGTGCGTCGACGAAAATGTAGAGCGGCGTCTCGGCAGCCAGCGTGTTGGCCTGGAGAGCGGCCAGCGTCTGCCGGGTATGGTCCGGCCGGTTATAGACGAACAGCGCAACCGGCGCGCGGTCACCCGTGCTGACAATCGAGGTCATGCGCGTCTCCGGACCTTCAGGAGCGCGCGCAACGCCCGCCGCGACTCGATCAGCCCCAGCATCAGCGAACTGGACAGCCGTGGCGCACGCCGCACCATCGAAGCGGGCCTGGCGATCTCGTCAAAGGGGCGGACGGCCTCGGTCACTTCACCTACCAGGGCCGGATCGATCTGCAGACGGTGATGGCGCAACAACATGAAGGAATAGACCAGGCGGCGCTTCTGCAACCGGAAGAAGGCGCGCAGCATGTCCTGCGTGACCCAGGGCGCGCGCGCCGCTGCGCGCACCAGCATCGCAAAGTGACCGAACGCGATCTTGACGTAAGCGGATGGATTGGCCTGCCAGCCATCCGGCGGCAGCAGGCCGATCACGTGATTGCCGGCGAAGTGGCACCAGCGAATGTCACGGGATGCCTCCAGAAACACACCGACCTGACAGTAGCAGGTACCGAAATAGCGCGACACGTCGACGCTGCGCCAGAGCGCTGTACGCATCAGGAAGGTCGGCAGGAAGGTCGGAAGATGGTGCCGCGTGTGGGCGACGTAACTATCGAGACCGACCCCGAACACATGCCGATCAAGCTGCGCCGCCTCCACCATGTGCTCGCCGAAACGTCCGGCCACACGCTTGGCATGATTCATCAGGATGAAATCGACATCGGGCCGCGCCGCCAGAAAATCCAGCACACGCGCCAGCCCCTCCGGCTGTATCAGGTCATCCTGACCGCTGAACCACAGGTAAGTGCCATGCGCCAGTGAGGCAACATGCGCGAAATTGCGGTCCATGCCGAGATTGATGGCGTTGCGCTCGCAGCGCAGCCGTGGGTCGCGTCGAGCCGTTGCCTGAAGATAGTTCCAGGATTCATCCGAGGACACGTCATCCGACACCACGATTTCGAAGTCAGCGCGGGATAGCCCCAGCAGCGCATCGATCAGCGCTTTCAGGTGAGCGTATCCGTTGTAGGCCGGTATGCAGATGGATACGCGGCAGATGGCCTCTACGTGCAGCGGAGCATTGGTCACGACGAGGTCAAACCTTTGGCAGCGCCATGAGCAGACGGATGCGTCGCATCGCCCCGAGGGCACTGAGGACCGCCAGATGCGCACAAACCAGCAGCGCCCAGGTTTCGCCGGCCGCCAGGAAAAGGAAAAAGAGCAAAGTATGGCCGTTGAGTGTGCCGAAGGTCGCATAGAGCGTGCGCAGCACCGTCGCCGGCCGCGCCCCCGCTTCCCGTCCGGAAGAACCGCGTGCATCTGCAGCACGGGTTCGGGCCACCTTCAGCTCATGATTGAGTCCGTTGTAAAGCATGAACACCGCCACGGCCGCACTGCACGTCACCCACAGAGCATGCACGTCGTATCGGGAAGCTGCCGCGATCAGTACCACGCAGATCTTCACCAGATCACTGGTGTGATCAAAACGGAACGCGGTGCGCGAGACCTGAGCAGTCATTCTGGCAACCGTACCATCACAGAAATCCAGGACCAGCGAGACAGTCCACGCCACCACGAACAGCCAAGCGCTCGAACCGACCGCCAGCGACAGTGCAGCCAGCAGTGCCGCCACGCATGACAGCGCAGTGATCTGATTGGGCGTGATGCCAAGGCGCGCGAACGCACGGGAAAACGGGAACGCGATGCCATAGAGCAGGCGATTGAGCGGATTGCACTCCAGCGCCTCGGCTTTCGCATAAGGGTTCGAAAACACGCTCAACGGTTCCGGGTGATCACACAGGACAACGCAAGATCGACCATCATCGGCGTGTGGCGGCAAGGCGGATCACCACCGGGTTATCGCCGGAGATCGCGGCCACGTTGTCGGACTCTTCCGCCCACTCAATGTCAAAACCGGCTTTATCGAGGCGAGCCTTCAGTTCGTCGAGAACGATGAATCGGCGGTAGTGGCCATGTATGCGCTCGGTGGGGCTGATCACCTCGCCCTTGCGCGCCAGCGGATCATTGATCGAGCGACATTCGATGTAGAAGTGGGCACCCGGCTGCAGGGCCCGCTGTACGACGTTGAGTGTATCGACCTCCTCGACTTCGGTCATCGCATGCAGGCAGAACCGGCTGTAGGCCACATCGAATACCCCGGCATGCGCGGGTGCCAGCTTATCCGCGACGCCGTGGATGAACTCGACCTGTTCACCGCCCGGCGACGCTCGACACACCTCGATCGCCGCCAGTGACGGATCGAGCGCAGTGACGCGAAAGCCCCGGCTGGCAAAGAATAGCGAGTCACGTCCATTGCCGCAGCCGATTTCGAGCAGGCGCGCAGTCCCCTGTATCCGGGTAGCGACGAGTTGGGCAAACGACGACGGTTCGGCGATGAGCTGACCACCGGCGTAGTACGTGTTCCAGTGCGCGTCGCGCCCCTTGTCCGGCCGCTGTGCGGCATCGACGGTGCGCACAGCGGACAGGATCATTTCTGCCGACGCATCGGGCGTCACGCCGCCGGAGTTGGCGACAACAAGATCGGCGAAGTCCGGGTGGTCATACAACTGAGTGAGATTGCCAAGCTGTCCATAGACATTCTTGGTCGCACGATCCCGGGCCCTGCGCTCTTCCTCGGGCACGTCCAGATAGACCACCAGGGAGCGGTCCACATTGGTCTTGATCCAGGCGTGAACCTCCTGGTACATCGCCACTGCCGAGACAACCACGGTCACGCCTTGGGCCATCAGCAGGTTGGCAAGGCGAAAATAGCTGTGCGCGAGTGCGATGCGGTCCTCTTTTTCGTAACCCCATTTACCACCGAGAACCGCACGCAGGTCATCACCGTCGAGGAACACCGACTTGACGCCCATTTCGTTGAGCTGGAAGTTCACCTTCCGCCCGACGGTCGTCTTGCCGGCGCCCGAATATCCGGTGATCCAGATGACGGTCGGACGAGCCAGAGGGGACGGAAGTGGTTTTGCGTTATCGCTATTCATAGGGTTTCCAAGGATTTTCAATCATCCATCCTCAACACGGACGGTCATTCATTTCTTGCGGAACGGCAGCCGACGCACAAGCATCCGTCCAGCCTTGTCGGCATAAAGTCGAGCCACTCGTGGCAGATTCGCCCGTAGCGAAGCCATGAGCTTCGCGTGAAGAAGTTCACCACTGGTAGGGGCATCGATGCCAAGGTAAGCCTCCACGGCGGCCCTCTGAGCTGGGCTCACGGCGTCAAGCGGCTCGGAAAACAGTCCGCGGAGGGCCATGAAGCGTTCGATGTCCTCCTCGTCGCCATAGTCGCGCAGATCCTGCTCGCCATCACGCACCGCGCGCGAGCCTTTGATGACATAGGTGGGCGCCGGGCCGTAAAGAAAGAAAGCCACGCCCGCTTCGGCCAGATAGAAGCTGTGCGAGCCTATGGTCGGTGAGCATGCGTAGCGGAAGCGCCGCGCGATGCCATAGAAGCGATCGACGAAACACTGTGCATTCGTGATGCCCGCCGTAACGATGGGAAAGCCGTAGGGACGCAGCGTCCGGTGCATGCCCTTGAGCACATCGTGGAAGGACAGGCAGATCACCACTGGATGAAAGTCGGCCGGCAGGTCACGCAGGCTCTGCATGTACGCGTCCAGTGACTCGAACACCGGCGTGGTGGTGGCGTTGGAGTGCGTGAAGAACACCACAGTGCCTCTGCGCGCCGGATCGAGTTCCGGAACATGCTTCTTCCGGTACGCGAGCCATGGGTGCGGAATGTGCAGCGCCTGCTTGCCGTGCCGCTCGCGCATCAGCCGCGCCTTCTTGCCGTTCCAGGTCAGGAACAAACCGTAGGGTGACTCGATCTCGTTGGGCCAGCATCGGGATTCCCAATGGACGCCATGGTCGGAGCTCGCGCACAGCGGCAGCCATGACGGATAGTCTGCCCATTCGCGCAGCGTTCGCCCGAAGCTCGAATTCTCCGCCTCCCATGACGCCCACGGCGCATGACCGGCTTCGGTCCGCCGTTGCAGGCGGCTCAGGCGCTGCAGTTCAGCATCGCTGAAGCCTTCGTGCGCATCGCATGACAGCAGAGAAGATGCCGGCGTATTCAGCACGGCCACCCCTTGCCTATCGTGATGTAGCGGTCACCGACATCAAGCTCGCGCGAGGCGGTTGCGGTGAAGGCAGCCTCCGGCGACAGCGGCGCGAGATCGACGGGCGTGTCCGGTTGCCGGGTACTCCAGCCGCGGAACGTCCATTCGCCCGGCGACATGGCGTGCCAGAAAGCCGGGTTGCGATGCTGATCCAGCATGAAGCGCAAGGACTCGCGCTGCATGCCCAGCCAATCGCAAAAGCGCTCCAGATGTTGCGGCGGCACCTGCTCGTGCTGCCGTACCAGGGCCAGGCCCTGTTCACGGGTCAGCCTGCCGTGGCGGATTTCGCGCGTAGCGTGATCGGTCACCCGCGAATAGCCATGCTTGAACAGCTTGAGCTGGTCGTGCAGATCCATGTAGTTGAAGCAGTCGACATGATCGTAGGTGTCGAAGGTGCGGGCAAACGCAGCCGACGCGTAATCGTGGTGCTTGATCATGGCCTCGTGCTGGGCCTTCGGATCCCAGCGCACGTAGTTGCCGAGGTAGATACCGCGTACACCGACCGCTTCGAGCGCGGCATCGTCCGGATAGCGGTACTGCCAGATGTCGCCCTCGGTCAGGGTATCGAACACCGACAGCAGATCATCCGCTTCATAACCCATCAGGTCGTGGTCCTTGCGGTAGCGACGGGTCATCTCGACTTCGTGCAGGTGAGAGAACATGCCCACCTGCTCCAGCCCCTGGTGCGCGCCCCAGATGATGAGCGGCACTTGAAAGCGTACCGCGGTCTGCACCGGGAACACGGTCTGCCCGGCCAGGATGGGCCAGTAGATGCTGCCGAAGCGTCGCAGCGTGCTGCGGACAATGCGTTTGACCGACTCCGGATTGACGTTCTGGTAGAGGATGTCGCAGTTCAGACGGATGCGCAGGTTTGCGAGATTGCGTATGCCCAGCGGCGTGTTGAAGTACCGGTTGTAGGTCACCAGCAGCGGGTTCAGCCCCAGCCGCTCCTTCACCAGGTGAACGATGTAGTAGGCATCGTGCGCGCCGCTCACCGGCACGATGCAGTCGTAGTTGCGGCCGTCCGCATTTCGGTAGGGCGCCACGATCGATTCCAGTCGTGTCCAGCGCTCCGTCCAGTCCAGACTGTCTTTCTCCTCATGGACACGGCAGCCGGAACAGATGCCTTCGTCGTCCAGCACCAGGCCGAGCGGATGAGCGGTCGTGTAGAGACAGCGCTTGCAGAACTCCATTCAGGATCCTTCGACCGGTGTCGGACCGGCATGCATCGGCGGGCGCAGGGCCGAACTGGCGACCGCCCGCTTGTAGGTCTGGTAGGCGTGCTCGCGATAGGCAAACAGATTGCCTACCGCCA
>DATCUL010000488.1:0-1954 GCA_036567405.1 Methyloversatilis sp.
GGTTCGGTCCATCTGCCGGCATATCCCTTGCATGAGTACAAACAGGCCCGGACCTGGCGTCTGCCGGAGTCGGGCATCGAGGCATGGACCATGCTGCAGTTCGACGGAGAGCTGATCGATCCGGAGCGCGCCGACGAATTCAAGCTGCCGGCAGAGCATGTTCTGGTGCTGCGCATCGGCGACCGGAGATGGCGTCTGCAGCCGGGTCAGTACGTGGAGCTGCCCGGTGGCCGGCTGGCTTATCAGGGCTTGCGGGCGTGGATGGGATACACGGTGTTCTACGACTGGACCATTCCTTGGTTGCTGGCGGCGGCGGTGTCGGCGACCGTCGCGCTGGGCTGGCATTTCTGGCGCAAGTTCGCCAGCCAGCCATGGGACGGCGTCGAAGTACCTGACGGGGACGGCAATGCTTGAAGCGCAACAACTGTGGGCGGCGGTGCTCGCCTACGTACTGGCCGGATCGGGCGCCATCTTCGGTGTCGTGCTGCGTCGGAACTGGCCGCGCCTGATACTCGGGCTGATGGTGCTCGGGCTGGTCTGCCATACGGCATCCATCATCGTGCGATGGGATCGCCTGGGTCACGGCCCGTTCATCACGCTGTTCGAAATCCTGTCGAGCAATGTGTGGAGCCTGATGCTGGCCTTCACCATCGCCTACTGGCGGCTGCCGGCCATCCGGCCCAGCGCCGCGGTGGTGATGCCCATCCTGTTCCTGATGATGGGCTGGCTGCTGATGACCAGCCCGAAGGCCGGCCACTTCCCGCCCACCTACCACACCACGTGGCTGTTCATCCACATCGGCTTCGGCAAGGTTTTCCTCGGTGCGGTGCTGGTGGCGGTCGGGCTGTCCGGTGTCGTGCTGATGCGTGCCACGGACTGGGGGCGCGACCGCTTCCAGCGTCTGCCGGCGGACGGGCGTCTGGACGAGCTCGCCTACCGCTGCATGGCACTGGGCTTCATCTTCGAAACCCTGATGCTGATCGCCGGGGCGATCTGGGCGCAGGACGCCTGGGGCCGCTACTGGGCGTGGGATCCGCTGGAAACCTGGGCCTTCGTCACCTGGCTGACGCTGGCGTTCACACTGCACGCGCGGGCCACGTCCCGACTGTCTCCGCGGGCGGCATCCTGGCTGGTGATCGCGGTCTTCGCCATCGCCTTCCTGACCTTCTTCGGCGTGCCTTTCGTGTCGACCTCGCCGCACAAGGGGGCGGTTTGAACGTCGCCACCGCCCGTGACGACCTGCCGGACGAGGTACGGCGTCTGGCTGGCGCGTGGTTCGCGCTGGCCCTGTTCGCACTCGGCATGTCGGCACTGCTGGCTATCGTGCTGGTGGCGGCACGTTCGCCTTTCCTCGGTCTGGGCGGAAGCTTCTTCCGTACGGCGCTGGTGCTGCATGTCAATCTCGGCGTCGTGGTCTGGTTCCTGGCGGCGGCAGCCGGTGTGTGGACTCTGCTGCGAGCGCGTGCCGATCGCGTCGGCCGCGCTGTGCTGATGCTGGCGGTACTGAGCGTGTCGGCGATGCTTGCGGCGCCGGTTCTGGGTGGCCCGCCGCCGGTGCTGGCCAACTATGTGCCGGTACTCGACAGCCCGGTCTTCCTCGGCGGCCTTGCCGGTTTCCTGCTGTCGGTGGTGGGCGCCGGCGTGCTGTCGATGACCGGCGGCTGGTCGGTGCCGGCCACCGGCCACCGTCAGGCAGCCCGCTGGGCCGTGCTGGCGATGGCCATGGCGACGGCGGTGTTCGCCATCGATCAGGTGCGGGCGGGCAGCTCGCACCTGATCCTGCCGGTCACGCTGGATGACCAGCTATGGGGTACCGGCCACCTGCTGCAGTTCGTGCACGACCTGCTGATGATGTCGGCCTGGATGCTGCTGGGCCGGCGCTTTCTCGACGCGGTGCCGGGCCTCGCGCGGCGGGTGCCGTGGCTGCTGGCGCTGACCGCACTGGCAACGCTGG
>DATCUL010000489.1:0-4892 GCA_036567405.1 Methyloversatilis sp.
CGATGAGGCCGCCGCCCAACGTGCGCAGCGCCGCGTCCAGCTCCACTATCGTGGCGTGAATGAAGGCCACGCGCCGGTCCGCGAGCCACCCTTCGCGCAGCAACTCGTCAAGGATTTCCGTGTCGAAAACGAAGACGCACCATACCGGACCGCCCGCCCGCAAAGCGTGATAAAGCGCTGCATGGTCGTCTACGCGAAGATCGCGGCGAAACCATACCAGCCGTGTCTGACCGTCCTGCATGTCGTGATTCCTGAAAAATATTTGCCTGCTTCGAGCCCTTGGCCGCACACAGGTTCTGCGGCGCGGGCACAACATGGATAAAATCATCCCATGCTTGCACATGAGCTCACTCCTTCGGTCAACCTGACCGGACATTTCCTGATCGCGATGCCCGCCATGGCGGACAAGAACTTCGCGCGCACGCTGACGCTGGTGTGCGAACACAACGATCAGGGCGCGCTTGGCGTCATCGTCAACCGTCCGACCGACATGTCGCTCGATGACCTGTTCGAACGCATCGACCTCACGCTGGATGCACCGCGTTTCCAGGGCCAGCCGGTCTATTTCGGCGGACCGGTGCAGACCGACCGCGGCTTCGTACTGCACCGGCCGGTCGGTGAATGGCAGTCGACCATCGATGTCGGCAACGGACTGGCGCTCACGTCTTCGCGCGATGTGCTGCAGTCGCTCGGTGGTGAGAGCGAGCCGCGCGAGGTGCTGGTCACGCTGGGCTACGCCGGCTGGCAGGCAGGACAGATCGAATGGGAACTGGCGCAGAATGCCTGGCTCACGGTCCGCGCCGACGCCGGGATCATTTTCGGCCTGCCGCCGGAGGAGAGGCTGGCTGCCGCCATGCAGCTCCTGGGCGTCGACTACGCCACACTGTCGGACGTCGCGGGGCATGCCTGAGCCGTTCCGGCTCCCGGCCCGAGGTAGCGTGCTGGCTTTCGATTTCGGCGAGAAGCGTATCGGCGTGGCGGTCGGCGAATGCGAACTGCGCTCCGCCTCGCCGCTGATCACTTTCGATGCCGAGACCAACGATGCGCGCTGGTCAGCGGTCGCGCGCCTGATCGACGAATGGAATCCGGTTGTGCTGGTGGTCGGCCTGCCGCTGTCGCCCGACGGCGTGGCGCACGACATGACGGCGCGCGCGCAGCGTTTTGCGCGCCAGCTGGAAGGGCGCTACCGCCTTCCGGTGATGCTGCAGGACGAACGCTACACCTCTGCAGAGGCCGACAGCCAGCTGCGTGACGACCAGGGCGTGCGCGACTGGCGCAGTCGCAAGCAGAAGCTGGATGCCCATGCTGCCCAGCTCATACTCAAGGATTATTTCGATGTCACTGCCTGACGCAGAAAAACTGCTGCTCGATCTGGCGGACCGCATGCGCCCGCATGTCACGCCGGATACGGCGCTGGTCGGTCTGCACACCGGTGGCGTGTGGCTGGCGGAGCGGCTGCACGGCCTGCTCGGCCTGGCGCAGCCGCCCGGTTCGCTCGACGTGAGCTTCTATCGCGACGACTACGCCAAGCGCGGACTGAACCGCGACACGCGGTCGTCGGCGCTGCCGTTCGAGGTCGAGGGTGGCCACCTGATACTGGTTGACGATGTACTGCACACCGGCCGCACGATACGCGCCGCGCTGAACGAACTGTTCGACTATGGTCGCCCGGCGCGCGTCGAACTGGCGGTGCTGATCGACCGCGGCGGCCGTGAACTGCCGGTCGCGCCGACCTACTGCGCGGCCACGCTCGAACTGCCGTCCGGCAGCCGCATCAAGCTGGCGCGCGAAGCCGACACGCTGTCGCTGCGCCTCGTCCAGGAGTAAACATGGCACGCAATCCGCAGCTGAACAGGCATGGCGAACTGCAGCACCTGCTGACCACCGAGGGCCTGCCACGCGACGTCATCACGCGCATCCTCGATACCGCCGAACCCTTCACCGGGGTGGCCGAGCGCGAGGTCAAGAAGCTGCCGCTGCTTCGGGGAAAGAGCGTGTTCAACCTGTTCTTCGAGAACAGCACGCGCACGCGCACCACCTTCGAGATCGCGGCCAAGCGGCTGTCGGCCGACGTGATCAACCTGAACATCGCGACCAGCTCGACCAACAAGGGGGAAACCCTGCTCGACACGGTGGACAACCTCGCCGCGATGCAGGCCGACATGTTCGTCGTGCGCCACGCGTCGAGCGGCGCGCCCTACCTGATCGCGCAGCATCTGGAAGCGACCGGGCGCGACCACATCCATGTGATCAACGCCGGAGACGGGCGGCACGCGCACCCGACGCAGGGCCTGCTCGACATGTACACGATTCGCCACTACAAGCGCGACTTCACGCAGCTGTCGGTGGCCATCATCGGCGACATCCTGCATTCGCGCGTGGCGCGCAGCCAGATCCATGCGCTGACCACGCTGGGCGTGCCAGACCTGCGCGCGATCGCGCCGAAGACGCTGCTGCCGGCCGACATCGAGCGGCTGGGCTGCCGCGTGTTCCACGACATGCGCGAAGGCCTGCGCGGCGTCGATGTCGTGATGATGCTGAGGCTGCAGAACGAACGCATGGAAGGGTCGCTGCTGCCCAGTCCGCAGGAGTATTTCAAGTTCTTCGGTCTGACCGAGGAAAAGCTGGCGCTCGCCAAATCCGATGCCATCGTGCTGCATCCGGGGCCGATGAACCGCGGTGTCGAGATCGACTCGGCGGTGGCCGACGGCCGGCAGGCGGTGATCCTGCCGCAGGTGACCTTCGGCATCGCGGTGCGCATGGCGGTGATGGCGATGCTGGCCGGAGGAAACGCATGAAGATCCATATCAAGGGCGGTCGCCTGATCGACCCGGCGCAGGACATCGATGCGCCGACCGACGTGTTCATCGCCGCCGGCAAGGTGGTCGCGCTGGGTGACATGCCGGACGGTTTCCACGCCAACCGCACCATCGACGCGACCGGCCTGATCGTGGCGCCGGGCCTGATCGATCTGTGTGCCCGCCTGCGCGAACCGGGGCTGGAGTACCGCGCCACGCTGGAGTCGGAAATGGCGGCTGCGGTGGCCGGCGGCGTCACCAGTCTGGCCTGTCCGCCGGACACCGATCCGGTGCTCGACGAGCCGGGTCTGGTCGAAATGCTGAAGCACCGTGCGCGCATGCTCAACCTCGCGCATGTCTACCCGCACGGTGCGCTGACCATGGGCCTGAAGGGCGGGCGGCTGACCGAGATGGGCGAGCTGTACGACGCCGGCTGCATCGCGTTCAGCCAGGCCAACGTGCCGGTCGCCGACACGCAGGTGCTGTTCCGCGCAATGCAGTACGCTGCCACCTTCGGCTACACGGTATGGCTGCAGCCGACCGACCTGCACCTTGCTGCCGGCGGTGTCGCGCACGACGGCGAGGTCGCCGCACGCCTCGGGCTGACCGGCATCCCCATCCTGGCCGAAACGCTGGCCATCGGCCTGATGCTGCAGCTCGCGCGCGCCACCGGTTGCCGCCTTCACCTGGCGCGAATATCCAGCCGTGGCGGGCTGATGCTGATCGATCAGGCGCGCCTCGACGGTCTGTGCGTGACCTGTGATGTGGCCATCCATCCGCTGCACCTGTGCGACGTCGACATCGGCTACTTCGATCCGCAGTGCCGCACGGTGCCGCCGCTGCGCGCACAGTTCGATCGCGAGGCGCTGCGTGCCGCGCTGGCCGACGGGCGCATCGATGCGCTGTGCTCCGACCATACGCCGGTCGACGACGACGCCAAGCAGGTGCCGTTCGCCGAAGCCGAACCGGGCAATACAGGGCTGGAGCTGCTGCTGCCGCTGACGCTGTCGTGGGCGCGCGAAATGCACCTGCCACTGCCGCTCGCGCTGTCGCGCATCACGACCGACGCCGCGCGCGTGCTCGGGCTGGACGCCGGTCACCTGCGGGTCGGCGGCGCGGCCGATGTCTGCATCTTCGATCCGGACGCGCCGGTGGTCATCAGTCGCGACACGCTGCGCAGCCAGGGCAAGAACACGCCCTTCATCGGGCGCGAACTGCTGGGTCGCGTGACCGTCACGCTGGTGTCGGGGCAGGTGGTCTACGAGGCCGGTGCGCCCGTACGCGGCAAGGCCGCACACGCACAGTAGGCAAGATACGGGAAGCGCGCGGTCGCAGCTGCCGCGCCCGCACGCTCAGAGCAGCAGGCCGAACAGCTGGCGCGAGGCAGCGTCGATCAGGTAGAGCACGATCTGCAGCAGCAGGATGAGCACCAGCGGCGACAGGTCGACATTGGCGATCGGCGGCATCACCCGCTGGATGGGCTGCAGGAAGGGACGGGTCAGGGCACCGAGCATGCCGCCCAGCGGATTGCCCGGCGCAACCCAGCTCAGCACCGAGGAAATAAGCAGCGCGATGATCAGGAACCACACCGACAGCCGCGCCACCTCGACCAGTCCGCGCAGCAGCGCCAGCACGATCAGACCGTCGGCACCGATCATGCCGTGCATCAGCGCACCGAGCAGGATCAGCACGACCTGAATCAGCCAGGCGACGGTGAAGGTCGCCATGTCCAGTCCGAACATCGCCGGCACGATGCGCCGCGCCGGCAGCACAGCCCAATCCGTGGTCTGGATGACGAACTGGCCGAGCTGGTTGCGGAAGCTCACGCGCGCCCACTGCATGTAGAAACGGGCCAGCAGCAGCGTGGTGATGAAACTGGCGACGGCGTTCAGGACGAGCAGGGTCAGGTCGGTCAGCATGGATTCGTGTCGTGGTTGTTCAACGGAGGTTGGTCGGCGCCCGCGCCGTCAGGCGGCACCGAGCTGGTCACCCAGTTCCGCACCGCGCGCGGCGGCAGCGGCCAGAGCGCGCACGATGCTGTCGCCGACACCGTCGGCTGCCATCGATTTCAGCGCCGCCTCGGTGGTGCCGCCC
>DATCUL010000490.1:0-2065 GCA_036567405.1 Methyloversatilis sp.
GTGCATGCACCGACCTCGGGCCGCGTGGTCGCGGTCGAACCGCGCCTGATGCCGCACGCCTCCGGCCTGTCGGCACCCGCCGTCGTCATCGAGCCCGACGGTGAAGACCGTCATGCCGAGCGCGAGCACTTCGACTGGCGCGCGGCCAGCCCGGGCGAGGTACGTGACTTCCTGCGCGATGCCGGCGTGGTCGGGCTGGGCGGCGCGGTGTTTCCGAGCCACCTGAAGCTGAATCCGGGCAAGGCAGGCCACACCGACACGCTGGTGCTCAACGGTGCCGAGTGCGAACCCTTCATCACCTGCGACGACATGCTGATGCGCGCCGAGCCGGAAGGCATCCTGCGCGGCGCGCTGATCATGAAGAAGATGCTGGCGGCCAGGCAGGTGCTGGTCGGCATCGAGGACAACAAGCCGGAAGCCGCTGCCGCGCTGAAGGCGGCCGCCGCAGCGCTGGGTGACACGTCGCTCGAAGTGGTCGTGGTGCCGACGCGCTACCCGGCCGGCGGCGCCAAGCAGCTGATACGCGTGCTGACGGGCATCGAGGTGCCGCATGGCAGCCGTTCGACCGACTACGGCGTGCAGTGCTTCAACGTCGCCACCTCGCTGGCCGTGTTCCAGGCGCTCGAACGGGGCGAACCGCTGATCCGCCGCATCGTCACCGTGGCCGGCAACGTCGAGCGGCCGCGCAATTTCGAGGTCGCCATCGGCACACCGATCGGCTTCGTGTTCGCGCAGGCCGGTCTCAGGCCGGACACCGACAAGCTGATCATGGGCGGGCCGATGATGGGCATACCGCTGCCCGGCGTCGATGCCCCGGTGGTCAAGGCGACGAACTGCCTGCTCGCCTCGTCCGCCGCGCTGTTCCCGCCGCCGGAGCCGGAACTGCCGTGCATACGCTGCGGCGAATGCGCCCGCGCCTGCCCGGCCGACCTGCAGCCGTTCGAACTGTACTGGCACGCGCGCTCGCGCAATTTCGGCCGGGCGCAGGAATACCACCTGTTCGACTGCATCGAGTGCGGCTGCTGCGCCTATGTGTGCCCGTCGCACATACCGCTGGTCGACTACTACCGCTACGCCAAGAGCGAGATCTGGGCGCGCGAGCGCGAGAAGGACGCCGCCGATTCGGCGCGCGAGCGTTTCGAGTTCCGCAACTGGCGCGCCGAGCGCGAAAAGGAGGAGAAGGCGGCGCGGCTGGCCGCACGCAGCGCTGCGAAGCCGGCAGCGACTGCCGCACCGGCCGCCACGGATGGCGCGGCACCGGCTGCCGACACCGCGCCCGACCCGAAGAAGGCGCTGATCGAGGCGGCCATGGCGCGCGCGAAAGCGCAGAAGGAAACGGTCGCGGCCCGCAACACGGACAATCTGAACGCGGTGCAGCAGGCGCAGATCGCCGACGCCGACGCCCGTCGCACACCCGCCGCGACAACGCCGGACAGCGAACGGACCGAATGATCCACCACCCGACCCACAACGCCGTCAGCACGGCAAACCGGCACTGAACCGGATGTACAACTCACCTTTCCTCCGCCAGAAAGCCAGCGTGCGCCGGGTCATGGTCACCGTGCTGGTCGCCATGCTGCCCGCCATCGCCGTGCAGGTCTGGCTGTTCGGCATCGGCCTGCTGGTTCAGCTCGTCATCGCCAGCGCGGTCGCACTGGCCTGCGAAGCCGGCATGCTGGCGCTGCGCCGCCGCCCGGTCGCGCGCGCGCTGGGTGACGGCAGCGCGCTGGTTACCGCCTGGCTGATCGCGGTCTGCCTGCCGCCGCTGCTGCCCTGGTGGATGATCGTGCTCGGCACCGCGTTCGCCATCGTCATCGGCAAGCACCTGTACGGCGGCCTCGGCCAGAATCCGTTCAATCCGGCCATGCTGGCCTACTGCGTGCTGATCGTCAGCTTCCCGGCGCTGATGTCGCAGTGGCCCGGACTGCACGGCGGCGACGCCGCAGCGCAGCTGCACTGGATTGCCGGCGGTGAGCGCACGCTCGACGCGATGACCGGCGCCACGCCGCTGGACGCACTGCGCACCGGCCTGCACGGCGGCGGCGAAGTCGCGTCGGTCATGCAG